>JACNJF010000070.1 GCA_014382695.1 Gammaproteobacteria bacterium
CAGGCTGTGTGAAAACACAATTAGATGGTCGAATCTTTACAGCGATGGTTTTCTAGCCGTCTCTCTAGTCGGTTTAATCGTTGACAGGACCATTGTCATTTTCAGAAACGAAAGCACATGAATTTAGTTGCGGGGAATTTATGCCCCTCAGGCTTCCCAGAATTGCGGTTAATATGCACTGAAAAGTGTTTTTTTACAGGATATCGATGGCTATTCTGTTTGACGCTGAATCATTCTTACTAAGAACAGGCTGGGTGATCCAGCCAGGTTTTCAGCTCAATAAAGCCACTCTTAGCGTTAACTGCCAGAACGGATAAATTGACCGCCTGCTTGGCAAAGCTTCGGTCTTTCAGGTTACAATCACTGGATCTATTCAAAAGGTAACGGACTATGCTGAAGCCAAGTTTTTACTGGCACGATTATGAAACCTGGGGTGTCAATCCGCGCATTGATCGGCCCTGTCAGTTCGCCGGGATTCGCACCGATCAGGAGCTGAATATCATCGGTGAGCCGCTGATGATCTATAGTCAGCCGGGTACTGATTTTCTGCCGCATCCGGAATCGGTGCTGATTACCGGGATCACTCCGCAACACGCTGCTGCAGAAGGGGTGACGGAAGCGAAGTTCTTCAAGCTGATCCATGCCGAGCTATCTCGTCCTGCCAGTTGTATCGTGGGTTACAACAGCCTGCGTTTCGATGAAGAGGTGACCCGCTTCGGGTTTTACCGCAATTTCATCGACCCCTATGCCTATAGCTGGAAAAATTCGAATAGCCGCTGGGATGTACTCGATCTGATGCGTCTGGCGCATGCGCTGCGGCCTGAAGGTATCCACTGGCCGCAAAATGAATCTGGCGTTACCAGCTTCAAACTGACCGATCTGACCGCCGCTAATGAGATTCAGCAGGAAGGTGCGCATGATGCGCTGGTGGATGTTAAGGCAACCATTGCGCTGGCTCGTCTGGTGAAGCAGAAACAGCCAAAACTGTTCGATTTTTATTTCGAGCTGCGCCAGAAACAGCGTGCGGCCGCCGTGATTAACCTGCCTGCGCAGCAGATTCTGTTGCATGTGAGTGGGATGTTTCCGGCTGAACAGGGCTGTCTTGCCCCGATCGTTCCAGTGCTGGCCAACCCGTCTAATCCGAATGAAATCATCTGCTATAACCTGCGTGTTAATCCGCAGGCTTTACTGGCGATGGACGCCAAAACAATACAACAAAAACTGTACATCAAAACCCAGGATCTGGAGCCGGGTGAACAACGTCTCGCGCTCAAGGGGGTGCATCTGAATAAATCACCCGCTCTGGCACCGATGACGACACTCACTCCGGCACAGGCGCAGAAATGGCAGATCGATCAGACTGAAATCGAGCGCCATTATCAGATGCTAGTGGCCGACTCGACGCTGATATCACGCCTGCAGCAAGTCTATAGTCAACGGCCTGAGTTTGAACCGGGCGATGCGGATAGTGCACTGTATGATGGCTTTATTGGCAATGAAGACCGTCTGCGCTGTAATCAATTGCTGGCTGCCAGTCCTGAGCAACTGGCTGACTGGAAACCCGAGGCGTTTCAGGATAAGCGCCTGCAAACCCTGCTATTCCGCTATCGGGCGCGCAACTATCCGCAAACCCTAAGTAGCGATGAAGTGTCTCGCTGGCAGCAATTTTGCAGCAGCCGATTGCTGGATGGCGATGCCGGATCAAGCCTCACGCTGGATCAGTTTCAGCAACTGATGCTGACGCTGGTGCAACAGCATCAGGGGCAGCGTGAACAGCAGTTACTCGGGCAGTTGTCGCTATGGGTTCAGGGTATGGCTGGCTGAAAGCGATCGCATGTAGAGTTAATGACGATGCCACTGTCTGAAATTATTCTTATCTCGATGGGGCTACTCAGTATCGCCATAGTGGCGGCGGGTCTGTTTCGTCATTTTTCGATTCCTTATACCGTATTGCTGGTGGTGATTGGTATCGGTCTATCGGAACTGGCCCAGTTCTGGTCGCTGTTCTCACCGTTACAGGTGTTTCGTCTCTCGCCGGATCTGGTATTTTTCGTATTCCTGCCGGCACTCATATTCGAGTCGGGGTTGAGCCTGGATGCGCGCCAGCTACTGAAGGATCTGGCGCCGGTGTTAACCCTGGCGGTGCCGGCCTTGCTCATCTCAACCAGCATTGTCGGTTTTGCTCTGTGGGCGATACTGGACATAGAGCTGACGGTCGCGCTGCTGTTTGGCGCGCTGATATCGGCCACCGACCCGGTCGCGGTGGTGGCACTGTTCAAGGAACTGGGAGCTCCGCTACGGCTGAATGTACTGGTCGAAGGGGAGTCGCTTTTCAACGATGCGACCGCGATCGTGGTGTTCAGTATTCTGTTGACGATGGTGTTGCAGGGCGAGTCGCTGACTGTCGGCTCCAGCCTGTCCGCCATTATTGAATTTATCCGCGTGTTTTTCGGTGGTGTGGTGGTTGGCACTCTGATTGGCCTGCTGGTGAGTGAAACACTGTATCGGCTGCAAAGTGGTGTCAGTGCGATACTCACCATGTCGATCGTGACCGCCTATGTCAGTTTTATTGTGGCAGAGCATAGCCTGCATGTTTCCGGGGTAATGGCGACCGTTAGCGCGGCGATGGCGTTAAGCATCTATGGACTCACACGGATTGCGCTTGATGTGCGCCAGACCCTGACGGAAACCTGGGAGTTTGTAGGTCTGATCGCGAATTCACTGCTATTTTTACTGGTTGGACTGTCGATCAATGCGCAGGGTCTGGTGTCGCATCTGGGACTTATTCTAATTGTGGTAGTGATTGTCCAGCTGGCGCGCACGGCCTCTGTGTATACCCTGGTGCCGGCCACGGTCCGGCTGTTCAAACTCCCCCGGGTATCACTGGCCGAACGCCATATCATGTGGTGGGGCGGTCTTAAAGGCGGGCTTGCAATCGCAATCGTGCTATCTATTCCCGAGTCAATGCCCGGGCGCGAACTGTTGATCAATCTGACCCTGGGCGTGGTGCTGTTTACTCTGATCGTGAATGCCTGGTCGATTCGACCGCTGATGCAACGACTAAAGCTGGACCGCATGAGTGCGGATGAAACACTGGAAATGGAGCAGGGCTTGCGCGCGGCCGGGGCCTCATCGCGCAGTCTGCTGGACGGGTTTACTGCGACCTCGGTGATCACACCGGGGTTGAACAAAAAACTGAATACGCTGGTGAACCGTGTATTTCAGCCGGAAGGGTTAGAAAGTAGTAGCACTCATCACCGGCACGAAGTCTATCTGGCGGTGATAAAAACTGAATACGCCAGCCTCGAACAGCTGTATAAAACCGCCTTGCTAAGCCAGTATAGCTATCTGGACATGCGTCATTCGCTGCAGATTGAAACCGATAATTATCGCACTGGACACTATCAGGAAGCTTTTTTTCTTCATCCGGAAGAAAGTGTTTTTCAAAAGATAGAGATGTGGATTCTGCGCGAACTACGTGAAAAAAACTGGGCATCTACGCTGCTGTCGATCTATCAACGTACTCGACTGGCGCAGACTATCCAGCGCGCGATAGCCGGAATCATCATGGCGCAGGCGGTGATCGATATGCTGCAAAGGCGCAGCGATCTGGATCCGCAGCTGAGCGCAAACCTGTTAACCCAGTACCGTCAGCGTTTACACCGTCGGCAAACTCAGCTGGAATTGTTACGCCGTCATTTTGAGAGTTTTTTTGCCAGTGTCGAACATGAACTGTTTACCCGGTCTACGTTGGTGGAGGCACAGAATCATACCCATCATGAATATCATCAGGGTGAAATTGGGATAAAAGCCTATAACCGGATCAGTCAGATCATCCAGCATGAATTACAGCAGGTGCTGGAGTCGGATCCGCGCAGTGGAAAAAGTATCATGCACAAAATTGCAGCTGTGCCACTGTTTACCGGCTTGTCCGAAACAGTATTAAGGAAGCTCTCTGTTCACGCACATAGTGTGACCTTCCTGGCGGGTGATATTATTATTGGTGAGGGAGAGAAAGGTGATGCTCTGTATATCATTCGTCAAGGGTCTGCCCGGGCCAGTCGCAAAGCAGAGTCGGGTGATCAAAAGGTGATAGGTGAGCTGGAAGCGGAAGATTTCTTCGGTGAAATGGCGATGCTGGGTGATCATGTACGTACTGCAAGTGTCACTGCTATCACCGATATGACTCTGCTACGGTTAACTCGACAGGATGTTCTGCAGGTTGCCCAGGAATACGATGAAGTCAGAAACCGGCTGGAGCAGGTGCGCGATAACCGGCTTGCGGCAGACTAAGCGAGTATCTCTGGCGTCAGCTATGGCGCGTATCAGACTGAATCAAAACCGCAGATTTGTTATACTGCCCACTCTGATTTTTTCAATGCGATCTAAACTATGTCGATAAAAAACCTGTCGTTCGGCTCCGGTGATGACCGTCTGATCGCGCACTGGCTGTTGCTGTGTGCGCTACTGATTTTTGCCATGGTCATCCTGGGGGGCGTCACGCGTCTGACCGGTTCGGGTCTGTCGATGGTCAACTGGCATCCGATTCATGGGTCTATTCCACCGATCAGTAGCGAAGAGTGGGAGGAAGAGTTTTCGAACTACCGCAAATCACCGGAATTCAATAAAAAAAACCAGCAGATGACGGTCGATGGCTTCAAGCAGATCTTTTATTTCGAATACTCGCACCGCATGCTGGGACGTTTTATCGGGCTGGCCTTCCTGCTTCCATTTCTCTATTTTTACTTTACGCGAAAGATAAAACCTGGCTTAAGCCCGCGCCTGATGGTGATGTTTTTGCTGGGCGGTCTGCAGGGATTGCTGGGCTGGTATATGGTGAAAAGTGGTCTGGTCGATAACCCGCAGGTGAGCCAGTACCGACTCACCGCACATCTAATTTCCGCTATTCTGATCTATGGCTTCATCCTGTGGACCGCGTTTGGTTTACTCAATTCGCAGGCCTATGTCGCGCGAAGCTATTCCGCTTTCGCAGGTTTCCGAAGAGCGGTGCATTACCTGATGCTGTTGCTGGTGATCACCATTCTGTCCGGTGGTTTTGTGGCAGGTTTGAAGGCCGGCAAGATTTTTAATACCTTTCCGCTGATGGATGGGTCCTGGGTTCCTCCGGGCCTGTTTGCGTTAAGCCCGCTGCATCTGAATTTTTTCGAGAACATGGTGACGGTTCAGTTCGACCACCGCCTGCTGGCGATCAGCAGCGGGATGCTGCTGCTGGTTTACTGGCTGTTCTCCAGGCGGTTCAGCTTCGACAGGTCTACCTCCAGTAGCTTCACCCTGGTAGCGGTGATGGTGCTGGTGCAACTGACACTCGGCATCAGTACGTTGCTGCTGCATGTACCGGTCTGGCTGGGCGCCACCCATCAGGCGGGTGCGCTGCTGTTATTCACCGCTTTACTATTCAACATGCATAAATTGACCAGGGTGTAGGATGGTTTTCAGGTATTAGCCATTGAGCATCTGTTTTAGACTGGCCAGACGGTCGATACCCTGGGTTTTTTTCTGCTCGGGGGTTAATTTTTCGCTGCAGTGTTCGGCACCTTCCAGTTCATCGGCCGGCATTTCGGCAATGAAACGGCTCGCTTCGCACTGGATAATTTCACCGTATTTCTGGCGCGTCTGCGCATAGCTGATGGTGAGTGCCTTTTCCGCGCGGGTGATGCCAACATAGGCCAGACGTCTTTCTTCTTCAACGCCCTGTTCATCCTGACATTGAAAATGGGGAATGCTGTCTTCTTCGAATCCGACCAGATATACGTAGGGGAATTCGAGTCCCTTGGCGGCATGAAAGGTACTCAGCTGGACGCTATCCGATTGCTTGTCATCGCTATTCTCCAGTATCGACATCAGGGTCAACTGAGAAACCAGTTTGTGCAGGGAAGGCTCGTCCTGCTGTTTCTGTAAATTACCGATCCAGCTAATCAGTTCTTCCACGTTTTCCATGCGTGCCGCTGCCTGTTTCTGCGAGTTGCTGGTATTCAGCAGCCAGTCTTCATAATCGAGTTCCTTGACCAGTTGACGCGCCAGACTCATCGCATCCATCTGTTCAGCCTGCCGCCTTTTTTCATCCAGCCAGTCGCGGAAACGTTGCAGGCTATACCAGCCCTTACGTGACAGTTTCTGCTCCAGCCCGGCTTCATGCAGCACGTTACTTAACGGGCTGTGACGCCAGCCAGCGTATTCCCCCAGCTGGCGAATGGTGGTGGTACCGATTTCGCGTCTTGGGGTATTGATGATACGCAGCAGGGCGCGATCATCCTCGGGGTTGGCGATAATGCGTAGATACGCGGTCAGATCCTTGATTTCGTTGCGCTCAAAGAAGGCGGTGCCACCGGTAATCTGGTAGGGCACGGAATGTTCGCGTAGCATTTTTTCATACAGGCGCGACTGATGGTTGCCGCGATACAGGATGGCAAAATTTTTGTAGGGTTCACTGGTCTGGAAATGCTTGCCGATGATATCGATGACCACCTTTTGCGCTTCGTCCTGATCATTCTTGCAGGGCAGGATGCGGATAAACTCTCCAGGTCCGGAGGCGGACCAGAGTTTCTTGTCGAACAGGTGCGGATTGTTAGCAATCAGCTGATTAGCGACCTTCAGGATGCGACCGGTCGAACGATAGTTCTGTTCCAGCTTGACCACCTTCAGATCGGGGAAATCCTGCTGCAGGCGATGGATATTCTCCGGTTTAGCTCCACGCCAGGCATAGATCGACTGGTCATCATCACCCACCACGGTCATCTTGCGGCGCATCTGGCACAGCAGTTTGATCAGTTCATACTGACTGGTATTGGTATCCTGATACTCATCGATCAGCAGGTAATGAATTTTATCCTGCCACTTATTGAGAATTTCTTGCTGCTGGCGGAACAGGAGTACCGGTAACATGATCAGGTCATCGAAATCCACCGAGTTGCAGGCTTGCAGTTGTTGCTGATAAGCCAGATAGATTTTGGCATGATGCTGTTGCAGTGCATCTTCTGCCTGTTGCAGGGCCTGTTCGGGTGTGATGAACTCGTTTTTCCAGTTGCTGATCTGGTATTGGGTCTTTTTGATTAGCTCAGTTTCCGGGCTGTCTTTATACTGTAGTTCGGTGATACAGGCTTCAGCGTCTTTGGCATCGAGGATGGAAAAACCTTTGCGGTAACCCAGATGTTGATACTCTTGCTGCAGAATATTTAGTCCCAGAGTATGAAAGGTGGAGATACGCAGGCCTTTCGATTCTGTTTTACTGAGTAGCTCGGTGGCGCGTTGTTTCATTTCCCGCGCCGCTTTATTGGTAAAGGTAACGGCACGGATATGGCTTGCCAGATACCCCTCCTGGCGGATCAGCCAGGCAATCTTCTGGGTAATGACGCGGGTTTTACCGCTACCGGCTCCAGCCAGTACCAGACAGGGTTGATTGACGGTTTTAACCGCGGCTTGTTGGGGTTCGTTCAAATGTTGCAGATTCATGCCGGGTATTCTATCTTGCCCACACATTTTTTAAATGAATCTCTTGAGATATTAACTTTATTTACAGATTGGTATAGCGGTGAACAGTAAACTCAACATTAATGATGATGGCTGGCTTGACGGCGTAGAAATTATCCGTTCTCCCAATTTTGAGGTGCGGCCACTAGCAGATGATATTCGTCTGCTGGTGGTACACGCGATCAGTCTTCCGCCCGGACAGTACGGGGGCGGCTATATACAGCAGTTTTTTAGCAATCAACTCGATCCGGATGCACACGACTATTTTACTGAAATCAGGGGTCTAAAGGTTTCTGCACACTGTCTGATCCAGCGCGATGGTCATCTGATCCAGTTTGTGTCTTTCAGGGATCGAGCCTGGCATGCGGGTGTATCGTGCTGGAATGGCGAGCATAACTGCAATGATTTCTCCATCGGAATCGAACTTGAGGGCTGTGATGACGATGCCTTTGATGTACGTCAATACCAGCAGCTATCTGCTCTGGTAATCGCTTTACGCAAACAGTATCCTGCCATCTCCGAACAATCCATCTGCGGGCACAGTGATATTGCTCCCGGCAGGAAAACCGATCCCGGCCCCTGTTTCGACTGGAGCAGGCTCGCTCAACTGACCAATAATTCATGATGATTTTATTTAGTATTGTTATCGCGCTAATCCTTGAGCGTGTTTTACCTCAGCTGGTTGAGTTAAGACGTTTTAACTGGCTCAGCGAATACACCCTGTGGCTGGCTGATATCCTAAATTTTCAACGGATAGGTGCCTGGCTTGCTTCTGGTATTGTACTTTTCCCTATAATACTGCTGATCTGGATACTCAGTGGCATGTTTGAAAACGCGCTGTTTGGTCTATTTGAGCTGGCCTTCAATGTTGCGGTTATCTTTTTCTGCCTGGGGCCGCGTGAGCTGGATACTCAGGTGGACCAGTATCTGGATGCGATCGATGTCGGTGATGCCGAGCAACGCTTCAGCAGTGCATCTCGTTTAAGCACACAACCGCCATCCATGGAATTGTCCGAGCAGGCGGTACAGGTGTGTAAAGGCATCATGGTCGAAGCGAACACGCGTCTGTATTCGGTTTTGTTCTGGTTTGTGGTATTTGGCCCGGTTGCCGCTGTGTTGCTACGGGTGATAGAACGCCTGTCACAAAATCAGGTACTGGATGAGACATTTGTTGAGCTGAAACGTGCGTTAAGCGTATTACTGGGGTGGATTAACTGGCTGCCCACCCGCATCAGTTTGTTTAGCTATATGGTGAGTGGAAATTTTGACGATGGGATGCAGGCATTCCGTAGCGAAGCCAGTTTAAGCGTGGATATCAACGAGCAAAATAATGAGCTGCTACAGAATGTCGGCTACGCAGCCATCGCTTCACGCGTGATTGTGAATGATGCTCAGGCCATGGAGGTGGTGCGTAAGGCACGTGGACTGTATCTAAGGTCGCTGATGGTCTGGCTGTTTCTGCTGTTATTAATCAGTGTTTTATAGCGTCACTACATAAAGTTTAAACAGCATCATCTCTAATTGAGACTGGCGGCCAGATTTTGCAATGCGGGAGTCTCAAGCCCTGCAAGTTGTGCAACTTCCAGCGCGCGTTGAAGCCTTGCTGGTGCACTTCGGCCCATGCACTGATGCAGTGGATCCCCTTCAAACGCGCTCAGTACTGCATTCAGCAGATGATCTCGGTCGAATGATTCAGCGCTTAAATGTTCCTGTATCAGCAACACATCATCAAATACCCGGTTCATTAAAATGGAGTTGTCCTGCCAAAGCTGATGCACATTTCCACCGGTTTGCAATCCACAGATATTGGTGGTGAGTATGTACATATTTTTCCTGACCAGCTCAAACAGCATATCCGATGCGCTGTTGATGATCTGAACCGGTATATTAAGGGTGCCGAGTGCCTGCTGTATCACCTGCGCTTTGCTGCCATTTACCGGGGAGGGGATCAGCACCTTGAAGTCCATACCGGGCTTTTTTTCAAACCAGACCGAGATGACGGTCGGGTTTTGCAGACCTTTCTGACGCCAGTCATCGGGCAGCAGTTCATTTTGCAGCAGAACGATTTGTTGAATCCAGCTGGCCGGTAACTGATCCAGCACAGCAGGCAGTTCTTTTTCGGCAACGGCAATCAGCACGAGCTCTGGTTCTGGCGTCTGTTCAGACACCAACTGTAAATCATCGTGACGGTTAACCGGAATGACACTGTATCCCGCCTTCAGAAATCCGCGCGCAAAAACGCTCCCCATTTCGCCTATACCTACAATGATAACCGGTTTTTTCATAGACACTCCGATAGAAAAGAACATTCGTCAATTATGCCGTAATAAAACAGCTTAGTCAGTTCCGTTAATATACTGCAAGTTAACCTGAATTAATTTAAAATCAACGCTTTGGATGGTACTGTTCAGCCATGACTCAAGCACGTTTTTTAGATATTGCATTACAGGCCGCGAAAGCTGGTGAAGAAGTTATCCGGCATTATTATGATGCCAACGTAAAAGTGACGATGAAGGAAGATTATACGCCTGTCACGGTTGCGGATGTAGAAACAGAGCAAAAGATAAAGGAAGTCATTCTGGGCGCTTTTCCTGACCATGGATTCTATGGAGAGGAAACCGGTTTCACTAATAAGGACTCTGAATACACCTGGCTGATTGATCCGATTGATGGGACCAAAAGTTTCGTCAGGCAATACCCGTTTTTTTCTACCCAGATAGCGTTGATGCATCAGAATGAACTGATTGTCGGTGTGTCGAATGGTGTTATGTTCAATGAACTGGCCTGGGCGAGCAAAGGCGAGGGTGCTTTTCTTAACGATCGTCTGATTCATGTCAGTGAAAATATTACCGAATTACGCGATGCTGCGTTATCGACGGGTAATATCGCCTCTCTGGCACGTGATAGTAACCGCTGGATGGGTGCTGCAAAGCTGGCACAGCAGGTGAATCGAACCCGTGGTTATGGCGATTTCTATCATTACCATTTACTGGCCAGTGGCAAGATTGAAATTGTTGTTGAATCGGATGTGAATATTCTGGATATAGCGGCTTTGTCTGTTATCGTCAACGAAGCCGGAGGAAAGTTTACCGACCTGGAGGGTCAGGCATTGAATCTGGATACGCGTTCGGTACTGGCAACCAGCAATGAAACGTTATATCAGCAGGTTTTTTCTTTAATACATGATTAGCCTGGAAGTGTCTATTTTTTGATACACAAAAGTAAACAGCGAAGTAGCGGTTTATTTTTGTGAATGAATCAATGACACAGCTTGCTAAATCATGAAGTACTTTTTTAGGAGTGTTTTATGGTGAAGTTGATAAATTCGATACCTTTACCGCATTTTATCGTTTTAAGTCTTTTTTTGGGGTTGGCACCTTTTTTTCCTGAGCCACATCTGGCGGAAAAGGTCAAAATGCTGATGAGTGGTGAATTAATCAAACCGTTGGATATGTTTGATCTATTGTTGCACAGCACACCGTGGCTACTGTTAATGGTCAAGCTTTCTCTGATTTTTAAGACCAGACAGTCTGTCGCTTAATTGTTGAGCTCTGTCCAGCTATCCCGAATAAACCCCTCAGCGGGTTTATAACGGGATTTATAACGCATCTTTTCGCAGTCTTTTATCCAGTAACCCAGATAAAGAAATGGCACGGCATTTTCCTGTGCCAGTTCAATCTGTTTCAGGATGGCAAAATGGCCCAGACTGCGCTGCTGCTGCTGTGGGTCGAAAAAGGTGTACACGGCAGATAACCCGGTACTGGTGGTGTCGGTTACGGCGACAGCGAGCAGTTTTCTGCCCTGACGTAGTTCAATAAAACTGGTATCCGTCCAGTCACAGATCAAAAACCGGTGATAATCTGAGCGTGAAGGGTTTTCCATCGATCCGCCACTGTGCCGACTATTGATATAGTGCCGGTACAATTCAAAATGTTCTTCTGAAAATTTACCCTCGTTCAGGTGAAGGTTTAAATCCTGGTTTTTACGTAGCGTACGCTTATCATTGCGCGAGAAACGGTAGTCCTTGACAGGGATTCTTAAGGAAATACAGGCTTCGCAATCATTACAATGGGGTCTGTACAGATAGCCACCCGAGCGCCGAAAACCGATCTGTATCAGTTCGTTATAGGTCGCCATATCCATATCCAGATGCGGGTTAGCAAAAGCGCTTACCGATTGACGATCTGGTAAATAGCCGCAGGGTTCTGGTGTTGAAGCGTAAAACTGTAATTTAGTTTGATCGTTCATGGAGCAATGGCAGTGACTCAAGCGGGTATTCAGATATAACTATTTTAGACAGTCGCTGGAAAATTGCACAAAAAATAAAGTCTGTTTATTTGGGGTGGACTGTTACGACGGCACCTTTGTGAAGTGTCCCCGTGGATTGATGTAGTCCATTCTGGCCGACATAGATTTTTCCATCACGCCTTCTGTAGCCCGCCAGTGCTTTAAGTAACGATGGATGGGATTCTGCAGTGTGCTGGTTGATACTCGGAATCACGCATCTTGAACAGGGTTTGACCAGATCGATCTGGATATTATTCAGGGTGATAGCAGACCAGCTATCTTCAGCATGTGCAGTACAGCCATCGATCACGATATTTGCCCTGAAACGGTTGATATCAATGTCTTCATCGAGTTTCTGAGCTAACAGCTCGGCGCTTGCTTGAGTGATGATCAGTAGCGGGAATCCATCCGCAAACCCTACCGTCTGTTGTGCGTGAGCATAGGCAGGATCAACTCGCCTGGGTTCTGAGTCCGGCAGATAGACCAGCTCGCAGGGGTGATTTAATACGGCACTAAACCATTCACTCGCTGCTGTGGAAACCAGCGCTGCAGAACACTGATCATTCCATATTTTTACCGGCAGTCGCTGCCGAGCCGGACTCTCAAGCGGGATTTCCAGTGGTACACAGTCATCGGCTGAGATAAGCAGTGAGTTATCCGTAATGCGGGGTTTAATTCTGGCCATTTGAGGGTGTTGACGCTGAGTTAAAAACTGTCCCTGTTGGTCAACCAGCATCCAGTGACGGTCATACTGGAAGCCAGTACGGGTTAACTCGACCTGTTCGCAATCAATGCCCTGACAGGATTTTATCGGATAGATGTGTAAGGAATGAATATTGGCTGTCATGTTAGAGATTAAAAAATAAACGGGTGGTGAGTAGAGTTTCATCTGCCAGCTGGTCAGGCGCTTTACTCTGGTGGCGAGCGACAGCCTGCAGGATATGCGGCAGATATTCCGGTAGATTAAGATTGTTGGCCGGTTTTTGCGTCAGGTCCCGGGGTAACAGATAGGGTGCATCGGTTTCCAGCATCAGACGACTGGATGGAATACTCTTAACCAGTGACTGAAGTTCCAGGCCACGTCGCTCATCGCAGATCCAGCCGGTTACGCCGATATGGCAATCCTGATCGAGTAATGAGAACAACGCTTTTTTATTATCAGTGAAGCAATGCACAACGACCGCCGGGAGCCGGTCCCGATATTCTTTCAGCAGGCTATGAAAAGTATCGAAGGCATCGCGTTGATGCAGAAAAACGGGCTTGTTATGAGTGATGGCAAGCTCCAGCTGTTGTTGGAACACTTCTATCTGCTGCTTTTTTGGAGACAGATTACGGTTGAAGTCGAGCCCGGTTTCACCCACTGCCCGCACACAATCCGCTAAAATCAGCTCTGAGAGTTCGGCCAGGGTTTCACTATTCCAGTCTTTCGCATCATGCGGATGGATACCGCAGGTACACACTAGCTGATCCGGAAACTGCTGACAAAGCTCGATAGCGATTCGACTGTGTTTGAGCGAAGTGCCGGTTACAACCAGTTTCTCAACACCCACCTGTTGCGCTCGGCTAATGATGTCAGCGGCATCCGCATACAGTCTGTTGTTACTCAGGTTTACCCCAATATCGATCAGTTTCATTAGTCTCTTATTCCAGTGCCACGGTTTAACAGTATCATACAGATGCTAAAAAGAATGATGATAAAGATCAGGATCACGCCCAGTGCCAGCGATAAATCAATATCGGAAACCCCCAGAAACCCATAACGGAAACTGTTGACCATGTACAGAATCGGGTTGACCAGCGAAACCTGTTGCCAGAATGGGGGAAGTAACTGGATCGAATAGAAAATACCGCCGAGATACGTCAGTGGGGTTAATACAAAGGTCGGGATGATGGAAACATCATCAAAGCTTTTTGCATACACCCCATTGATCAGACCCGCCAGTGAAAACAGCAGGGCAGTGAGTAGTCCGACGCTGAAAACCAGGAAAATATTATGCACGCTGATGCTGGTAAAAAACTGGGAAACAAGCGTAACGGCAATGCCCACGGTGAGACCGCGTGCTACACCTCCGGTCAGAAAACCGAGCAGGATCACGACATTTGGAATCGGAGAGACCAGCATTTCTTCGATATGACGTGAAAATTTCGCTCCGTAAAACGATGAAACGACGTTTGCATAGGAGTTGGTGATAATCGCCATCATGATCAGGCCTGGCATGATGAAGTCAATGTAGCTCATTCCATCCATATCACCGATACGGCTACCGATCAGGTTGCCAAAAATAATGAAATACAGTGCCATAGTGATGACGGGGGGCACGATAGTCTGTACCCAGATCCGGCTGAAGCGTAAAACCTCCTTTCTGGCTATAGTAATGTAGGCGATCCAGTATTTATGCAGCTGACTCATGATGCCTTGTTGTTACGATTGATCAGAGACACAAACAGTTCTTCCAGACGATTGACCTTATTGCGCATACTATCGATCTGCAGGCCCATGGCATCCAGCTGCAGAATCAGTTCATTCATGGTCTGGTCTTTCGGAATGTCCACCTCCAGTGTGTGTTCATCAATCAGTCGGAGGATAAATGATCCTTTGACTGCAGGCAGTTCGGTGATGGTCTGTCTCAGATACAGTACGAAGGTTTCACTGTTCAGACTACTCAACAGTTTCTTCATGCTGCTGTTTTGAATGATATTGCCCTGATCGATAATGGCAATATTACGACACATCTGTTCTGCTTCTTCCAGGTAATGGGTGGTCAGAATAATGGTGGTGCCCTGGCTATTAATCTCACGCATAAACGTCCACATCGAGCGGCGTAACTCAATATCAACGCCGGCGGTAGGCTCATCCAGTATCAACAGTTCAGGTTTATGGATCAGGGCGCGTGCGATCATCAGACGACGCTTCATGCCGCCAGATAAGTCTCTGGCCTGGACATAGCGCTTATCCCACAGGCCAAGTTGTTTCAGGTAAAATTCGGACCGTTTTTTGACGTCTGCGGATGCTACGCCATAATAACCACCCTGATTGGCGATGATCTCGCCCACGGGTTCGAAAATATTGAAGTTAAACTCCTGGGGAACCATGCCTAATTTGGATTTGGCCTGTATCAGCGCTATATCCTGGTCATGTTCAAATATTTTTACACGACCGGAGGTTTTATTGATGAGCGATGAAATGATCCCAATACAGGTTGACTTGCCTGCACCATTAGGCCCAAGCAGCGCAAAAAAATCTCCTTTACTGACTTTGAGGTCGATCCCTTTCAGGGCTTCAAACCCATTTTGATAGACTTTTCTGAGTTGACTGATTTCCAGTGCGTACATAACTGCTTAAAAAACTAAAGCGCCTAGTATAACTAAAATTGTATCGGTTTGAGTCAATTTGTTGGATGAAAAACTGTGCGTATTCAGGGAGCTCTAGCAATATCCTGATAATGTTTGTAAAGGATGAGAGGGGCGTTAAATTACGGGCTGCCGCCCTATAATGCTATGCTGATACGATCAGATTAAGGCCAGGTTGTTTTATTGATTGTTAACCCTGAGAACTATATATTGCCCGGCTTGTAGTGTGGGCTCCATGGATTATTACGTAAATAATAAGTGGTGTCGGACTCAGAATGACCGACAGTACTGGTTGATGGCTGAACTTGAATGACAGGGGCACGCTCAGGCGCTACCACAACTTTATTAACGTTCTCATTTATTTTTTTATCAGGTATCTGGTAAATTTTCTGGATTAGCTGATGATGTTCCTCGGATAAATTGGGGAATTCAACTGAATAATAGGCGCCATGGTCGACCTGGGTGAATACGATCCAGGTGATTCCCGATAGAATAATAATTACGGATACCAGAAGGTAAATGTTAAGGTTTCTGTGAGTCATGGGTGCGGAACAAAATCGAATAAGTATTTGTGCCTATTAGTGTATTTGAAATTGCTGATATAGACAAGATGTACAATGGATCAGAATGATATAGTGTTATTTAAGATGGACGGTTGTCAGTTTTGTCCTCAAATGGAGCGGATATTTCAAAATTTGCACCGTGATGGGGCGATTGATAGTCTGCAGGTGATTGATGTTATGCGTCAACCGGAAATAGCTGCAAAATACAATATTCGATCAGTTCCTGCTTATCGGATAAATCAGAATTTATTCAACGGCCTTAAAACCAGAACAGAAATTGAGCAGTTACTGCGTGAACCTGATGAATCATGGTGGCGCGAGGTGCTGGTTAATGAGTTATCGGATGGTCAGCTGGAGTTGGTAGAGAAGAAAATTCGCCAACATTCGACGGCGGTTGAAGCGATGCTAAAGTTATTGGCAGAAAAGCAGACGGCTCTGGTGGTCCGTATTGGCTTGACTGCGGTTATAGAAACGATGTCTGCGCAGGGTGAGTTAACAGATTATGAGTCACAGTTTATCAAGCTCAGCTTCAGTGAAGTTGAATCGATCATGATCGATGCGATTTATTATCTTGCTTTACTGGGAACGGAAGCTGCCCGAAATCGACTACAGACTCTGGCCCAACAGGGAACGCAAAATATCGCCAGCCATGCACAGGAAGCACTGCAGGAACTATCGGCATGAAAAATAGACAGACAGGCTCAGACGACCTGTTTAATGATGTAACTACAATTAGCGGTTGATGTATGGAAAGTGAATCCATTGTTTTTTCCCTGTTTCTGATTTTTTTTGGGGCCGCAGTCATAGCGACCCTGGCATTAACCATACGCCAGTCGTTGATTATTGCCTATATTGCCGTTGGCCTGCTCATCGGGCCATCCGGTTTTGCGCTGATCCATGATGCGCAGCTGATCCAGAATATTGCCAATGTGGGTATCATTTTCCTGCTGTTTCTACTCGGATTGAACCTCAACCCCAAAGAGTTGATCTCTCTGGCCGGAGAATCATCGCTGGTGACCGGTATCAGTTCCATTCTGTTATTGGCGATGGGCTATCTGTATAGCCAGCTGTTCGATTTCACGGTTACGGAGTCTCTATTGGTGGGCTCTGCCCTGATGTTTTCCAGTACTATCATTGGGCTCAAGTTAATCCCTACAACCGTGCTACATCATCAGCACACTGGGGAAATCATCATCAGCGTGCTGTTGTTACAGGATATCATTGCGATCATTCTGTTACTGGTGCTGGAAGGTTCAGCCAATCAATCGTTTGGCTGGATGAGTATTGGACTCCCTCTAATTGCACTGCCATCTCTGGTAGTCGCAACCCATCTGATTGAGAAATATCTGCTGATGCGGCTGATTCGCTCGTTTGACCGGATTCAGGAGTATATCTTTTTACTGGCTATCGGCTGGTGTCTTGGCGTCGCAGAGGCTGCTGAATTTTTTGGCCTTTCGTATGAGATCGGAGCGTTTATCGCCGGCGTATCGCTGGCGAGAAGTCCGATTGCACTGTTCATTGCGGAAAGTTTGAAACCCCTGCGTGATTTTTTTCTGATTATCTTTTTTGTTGCACTGGGCGCCAATTTTGATCTATCCATCCTGAGTCAGATATGGCTGGCCGCACTCGGCTTGAGCATGCTTGCACTATTCGCCAAGCCGGTTCTGTATCATCTGTTATTACGCTTCTCCAAAGAGTCCAGAGGGCGTTCCAAAGAAGTCGCCATTCGACTCGGCCAGATGAGTGAGTTTTCCCTGTTGCTAGCGGTGTTAGCCACTGAAATGCAGTTGATTAGTCATCAGGTCAGTTTTCTGATCCAGTTCGCAACCCTGGTCAGCTTTATCGGTTCATCCACCTATGTGGTGATGAAATACCCCACGCCTATCGCATTGAATGACAAATTAAGGCGTGACTAGGAACCTGTGGGACTAAGACGTTCGTAACGATGCTCCCAGGCTTAGTTAAAAATTTCGCATTCCATGCGTTGATCAGAGCAATTCAGTTTTCATTCAGCTTGCTGGCGATATAGTGCCGGCATAGACAACAAATGGAGTCAGAAATGAAAACTAAAACAAGCAAAATTTTGATATTAGCCGGCCTGATGACAATCTCGATGGCTTCTTTCGCAGATAAAAAGCCACATCATCACAAAGTTGGTTATGAGAACTCTGCTTACGCCAGAGTGCTGGAAGTGACCCCCGTATACAGAGAGGTCAGGGTTGAGCAGCCGGTTAAAAAATGCTGGCAGGAACCGGTAGCCGGCTCTCATCGATCTTCGCATCATTCAAGTTCGGCTGGCGCCACCTTAGCCGGTGGATTGATTGGCGGTATTATCGGACACCAGTTCGGTAGTGGCCGGGGCAATAAACTGGCAACTGCCGTAGGCACGATTATTGGAGCGCAGGCCGGGCATGATGCAGGTAGGGATTTTGAGCCATACTACGATGAAAGTTATACCCGCTATCAGGAAGTGTGTGAAGTACAGAAAACGAATCGTTATGAAGAGATCGAGGATGGTTTTAAAGTAAAATACCACTATAACGGGAAAAGCTATCTGACCCATATGCCTTATAACCCCGGAGAGCGTATTAAAATTAACGTCACTGTTAATCCTGTGTTTTAAACTGAATCTATCTTAACCAGAGTATTTATCATGAGAGCGATAGTGATTGAAGATGATCCAGCCATTAATAAGCAGATTGTCACGCGTCTGAAACAGGAGGGGTTTGCGGTTGATTCGGCCAGTAATGGTAAGGATGGCCTGTATCTGATACAGGAGTATCCAAGTGATGTGGCCATCGTTGATCTGGGGCTACCTCAGATGAGTGGCCTTGAAGTGATTCGTAAGATCAGGTCGGAAGGCAGTAAGCTGCCGATTCTGATATTGACCGCCAGAGGTCGCTGGCAGGACAAGGTGGAAGGTCTGGATGCCGGTGCTGACGATTATCTGGTTAAGCCATTTCACCAGGAAGAGTTGATGGCCAGAATCCGTGTGCTTATCCGACGTGCCGCTGGTTGGTCGGATTCTTCCCTGCAATGTGGCCCTATCGTGCTGGAGCCTTCCAGCCAGCGAGTGATGTTATCGGGCCGGGAAGTCGAGCTGACCGCCTATGAATACCGGGTTATCGAATATCTGATGATGCATGCTGGAGAAGTGGTTTCCAAATCCGTTTTGACCGAGCATCTGTATGATGACGAGGGGGACCGGGACAGCAATGTGATCGAAGTCTTTATTCGCCGGTTACGACAGAAGCTGGACCCACAGGAAACCCTGCAACCGATCGAGACCTTACGCGGTCGGGGCTACCGATTTAGCCTGTCAGCGGCTAAATCCAGCTGAATGTTGAGTTAAAATAGAAGGCTAAAGCGACGATGAAATCGATCAAATCGAGAATGCTGCTGACCAGCCTGGTGGTACTGGTCGCGTTCATGGTGCTGACGGTTGTTGCACTCAGACATGCGCTGGACCAGCGCATGATCGAGGCAGAAAAGGATAAATTACAGTCTCTGATGTATAGCATTCTTGCCGCAGTCGACCGGGATACGACCGGTTTGAGCATCACCGTTTCAGACGCCAGAATTTTTGAACGTGCTCTGTTTAATTCGGGTTCTGGACTGTATGCCTTTTTATACGATAAAAATGGCGAAATCTGGCACTCACCATCAAGACAAGAGCACTTTGATCAAGTCGCTGATCTGGCCGATGAAGAAATGCGCTTCAGTCGAGTGGAACAGCATGGAACGGTCTGGTTTCAGCAGGCATTTTCGATACGCTGGCCAAACGTACA
>JACNJF010000084.1 GCA_014382695.1 Gammaproteobacteria bacterium
ATCTTAGTATTCATTCAGAACCTCCTAAATTACGACAATTATTTGAGCCTAACGCGAGTGTAAGGGGCTGGCGGTTTTTGCCGGTCCCAGCGACCGAAGGGAGCAACTTGACACCCTTGTTATGTGTGTATTTATAGAAGGTACACATTGAAAGAAATTATATATACCATATTTTACTAATAATTTTACTTGCCATACGTTCTGGGGAAACATATCCAAGCATCCCTAAACTAGCGTGGTATTTTTGGCATCTATATGGAAACAATCTAATACTCATGCAGCTATCTTTTGTCGATGATAGAACCCTTGCTCTTTCTTCGTTGTGAAATACTCTAACACCAGTGTCATTACCAAATTTAAAAACTGCAAAAACTGTTGTTTTATACTCTCTATTAAAATCACCATCGTATACGTCAAGTAAGTCACTAGATACTTCTTGGTAACAAGATTTCTCATCTTCGCTTAGATTACGTAAAACCCCTTGAATATCTTCCTTTGCGTCACCTTCAGTCAACTTAACGGGTTTTACAGTTAATACTCCGAACTTGAATAACAGATCGTTTTTAATTCGCCTGAATACATAAAACATATTGTAATCTACCACAATTTCATAACAGGATAATCAGGAAGGTCTTTATCTGGTGTATAGGAAAAAAGGATATATGCTTCATTTATATTCAATGGAATTTCCCAATTGTGGTTGTTGACAAATTGATTCACCCTCTTGAAGGGAAGCTTAGGCTCATCAGTGAATAAAAGTAAAAATACAGCAGAGTAAGCATCGCTATATACCGCTTCTAGTGATTTTGATTTTTTATTGATAATGTTTTGAATTTCATCCAACGTGTTATCCTTATCCCAACTTACAACCTCAGAAAAATAACTCCTCTTTCCTTGAATTTGAGAATTTATTGCATCTTCATTTACAAGCTCAGTAAGCTCTAAAGCTATTTTCTCTCCTAAACTATTAAATGCCATAATATCAGGTGGATCATCTCCATTTTTTATATTTCTAAACTTTCTACCTTCTAACGAACGTAAACCCTCAAAAAATCTAATAGCTATTGATAATTCTTTAGTTTTTTCATACTTTCTGGGATAGTGAAAAAATGATGCATGCTTTCTTATTTGCTTTTTTACGTCCTCTATTAATTCAGTAAAAACTTTTTTCTGGCACATAATATTAAGAAAAATATAAAAACCCCGCTAACATAATAACAGCGGCGACAAAAGCTAATGTGATTCTCTCTTTCCGATCCTTCAATTTTTGAGCTGATGCTTCTTTCTGCGCATCCGAGGCATGCTTCAAAATCCAGCTCCTTGCTTCTTCTAAAGTTAATTGGTCTTTTGATACATTAATATCGTTGTAAACGTTATTGAATGTGCCAACATCAAAACGATTTTCAAGAACTTCACTTTTGGCGACGACCCAAAATCCTATTCTAAATGCATGAGGGCCTAACAGCTTATTTGATTCAGAATAACGCATAGAAGAATTTTTAGAGTAATAGTTGCTTTCAGGAAAAAGATCTTTCACTTCGTAAAAGAGTGATCTTATATTGTCTGATGTCACTATTTTAGATTCCATACCTTGTTTTGGACTTAACTCGATTTTAAAAACGGACTTGTAGTCAATGATGTTAATTTTTACTGCACATAACGTCGCAAATCACTGGGAAATTTAGCCGTAGCGACGAAGGAGCGTAGGTTAAATTTTTCCATGTGAATTTGCCTTGTTATGTGTTTTTGAATTATGCATATGCTATTGATCTACCCAACAATTCAAAGATTTCTATCATCTTCGAACGCCCGCAACCTAAAGGCATGTTGAGCATTAAAACCTTCAAAATTGAAACTGATAACATCATAAGGAATACCATTCTGAGAAGATTCATAAGAATCTATATATCCAATACCCGTATATTCACCATTATTTATTTGAGAATCGCCACCATTTATGGCATCAGTAGGATCTATTGCCGAGCATGATGAAACCGTTACGGTTGCTTTAATAATGCTATCTGTAATGTGCTCGTTAATAATTCCGTCAAACTGGCAACCATTTGTGTCATAGCCATTAAATGAATTAGTTATGAATGATAAATTTATATCTTGTTTGTACCAACTAAGGTTTACTCTCTCGACACATCTTCCATTCACTATTAAACCGATGCAACTAACAGCAAAACCAAATTCCATAAAATAATTAGAAGGGGCGTTACTGAATTTGTATTTAAAATTTAGTGGTTGAGCGAAAGGGTTTAATATCTCACTTAAAGAAATCTGATTTTCGGGAAATTTTCGGAAGCTACCAAAATAAGGATTAGAGCCTCCCATATCATATGGAAACCCATACTCGTTATAAGTAACTTTAAAGTCATTACTGTCACTTTCATATGTACCGCTTAGAGAATAATTTCTGCTTGACCCCAATAAATAAAAATCATTATTGTTATCAACAAATACTTTGCCACTTCTTAAGTTATCACTGCTGTTTTGAAAGCTAACATAGTAAATACCAGAAGTAGGTGGAATAGGAGTAGATGAAGGTATTGGACTGTTTTGATCTGCATTTGTATCAGAATCTCTCGCGCCACCACATGAAGTTAATGTAAATAAGGAGGTAGCAAAAAGTACATATATTGAAAATATCCTAATCATGTTATTTATTCCTTGAATCATTATATTCTTTATAAGAGCAATTATCGTCCCATTCATGCTGAAGGTGATTTGGTAATAATACAACCAAGTTATTCTCACGTAGCTCGCTGAGCGAGCGACTTATTTGCATCATCTGGTAACAGCTATGAAGCGCATTGTATGTGCTCATAAAAATCAAACTCTCATCCATATATTCTAGCAATTCATCGTATCGATTTTTATACTTTTCCTGGGAATGAAAATTGCCGGAATACAACAAAGTATCAATCAGATTTTTGTTAGTTTTAATGGGTCCGGGATAATCTTTACACATTAAAAGTGCGTCCCTATCCAATACTTCTTTCCAGTTATCTCTCATGTGTCGATTAAATTTTCTGACATGAATATTATTAACGTTCTCCTCCATATAACTACAAACGGAATATATGCTCATACATTCGCTTTTCATATAAAAAAGCCTTAGAGACCACACGAATGATGCAACATCAGAAATGGATATTGATTGACCCGCACACTCCCAGCGATTTCCGACAAGACGTCCACTAATATGAGAAAACATCTTTCCCTCTTTTAGAAGGCGATCTGCATGCCTGATAAATTCGCTTTTTACATACCAGAAACTTTCAGGCTTTCCATCTTCCGGACTTACCTTTGGAAATACAGTACCTGAAATGTCTATAGGTGTTTGTCCATAATTCAAACGCATAACTAGAATATTTCACCTTTATTTACACATAACAGCGAATTCTACAGTTTCTCTGTTCACCGGGTTTTACGGAAACTGTAAAACCCGGTTTTGGATTGTTTAAAACTGATCCATATTGAACGGGCAATCAAGGCCAGCAATCGAATAGAGCGGATAGTTTGACGGTGGTAATAACCCGGAATCTGTTTCATTTTGTCCGGGCTTAATAATTGTTTTTCCATGTGTTTTTAGTATCCCTGTGGAAAGGTAGTTAATTTTTATAATTTCCATCAGATTACCGCTTTATATATGAGCAGGTCAATGGGGTATTGTTATCTGATCCTTATGGGCTGATGAACCGCATTGCAAAATGCGGAATTGATTGCCCATCTGCTTATCTGTCATGGTCAGTTCTGGAGAGCTAAAACGGGTGTTAATCCTGTTTGCCTTGCTCCCCGCTGCAGCGACTGGCGTACCTGAAATCAGGTACACTGACCTTTCTTTCACAAAAAGGGGGAGTTCGGATGTCTTATATCGATGGTTATGTGGTTGCAGTGCCTACCCGGAATAAACAGAACTATATCAAGATTGCCACGGAGGCCGCGCAGGTATTCAAGGATCATGGCGCGCTGCGCGTGATGGAAAGCTGGGCGGATGATGTGCCTGACGGGAAGCTAACTTCGTTTCCGCTGGCGGTGCAGTGTAAGCCCGATGAGAGCGTGGTGTTTTGCTGGATCGAATGGCCGGATCGTGCAACTCGCGATCAGGGGATGAAACAGGCGATGGCAGATGCGCGGATGCAGCATGATCCGGCTAAAATGCCGTTCGATGGGCAGCGTATGATTTTCGGTGGATTTGACAGCATCGTTGACTGCTAATGCGAGTGCTATCGTCGGCCTCAATTTGAGAGCGGGGATATGGCTGTGCCAGAGCCCCGCTCAGAAGTTTATCAGCGCATCTCTTTCAGTCTGGCGTTGGAAAACCACGCGTACAACACCGGTAACACGAACAGGGTCAGAAAGGTGGCCGTGACCAGACCGCCGACGATCACCGTGGCCAGCGGGCGCTGAATCTCTGAACCGACACCGTTTGAGAGGATCATCGGAATCAGTCCGAGTGCGGCGACGATGGCGGTCATTAGTACCGGGCGCAGACGTGATACCGCACCTTCAAATACGGCTTTGGCGATGTCTTCATTGCCGTACTCGATACGCAGATTAATCGCTTCCACCATCACCACGCCATTCAACACCGCGACCCCGAACAGAGTGATAAAGCCGATTGAGCTTGGTACCGACAGATACTGTCCAGTCAGGTACAGTGCAAAGATGCCGCCGATCATCGCCAGCGGCAGGTTAACCAGAATCAGCAATGCCTGTCCTACCGAATGGGTGGCAAAATAAAGTAGCAGAGCAATCAGACCGATCGACAGCGGTACCACGATCATCAGGCGTTGTTGTGCGCGCTGCTGATTTTCATACTGCCCGCCGATATCGACCGAATAGCCGGGTGGCAGGTCGACCTGTTCGCGCATGGCCTGACGGATGTCCGCCACCACGCTGCCCATATCGCGGCCCTGTACATTGGCCTGAATCACCACGCGGCGTTGTACGTCATCGCGCCGCACCTGTGGCGGCCCGGATTCGATGCTGATGGCGGCCACATCTCCGAGGCGCACCCAGGCGCCGGTCGGTGACTGCAGACGCAGATCGGCAATCGCCTGCTGGTCTTTACGAAACTCACTGTCGAGGCGCACGTAGATATCGTAGCGTTCGTTGCCGTTGATGATCTGACCGGCTTCCACCCCGCCAAGTCCATCGCGAACCAGATCCATCACGTCGCCCACGGCGAGTCCGTAGCGTGACAGCTGACGCCGGTCCGGTCTGACCACCAGTTGTGCCTCGCCGGCGATCTGTTCCATCGCCACATCGCGCGCACCGGGGATTGCCTGCACCACTTTTTCGATGGCCTGGCCCTGTTCGGCGAGTACCTTCAGATCCGGCCCGAACAGCTTGATCGCCAGTTGTGCCTTGACCCCGGACAGCAGTTCATCCACACGCGTCGCGATCGGCTGGGAAAAGTTCAGCAACAGGCCGGGAAACTGTTCCAGCCTGTGCTCCATCAGTTCCTGTAGCGCGAGTCGATTACTCGCGCTGGTCCACTCGGCAGTGGGCCTGAGGCCGATATAGATTTCGATATTATTCACCGGCTCCGGATCGCCGCCGATTTCTGCCCGGCCGATACGACTGGAGGCATAGGTGACTTCGGGGAATTCGAGCAGCATGGCTTCCAGTACTGGTGCGACACTGAGTGCGGTATCCAGGCTGGAGGAAGGGGCCAGAGTAGCGCGCAGGTTGAGGGTGCCTTCTTCCAGTTCGGGCACAAACTCGGTGCCCAGTCTGGGCAGTAATAGCAGCGCCGACAGCAGCAGCCCGAAAGCGCCGATCAGGACCAGGACTTTAAACCGCATCGCGAAACTCAGCAGCCAGCGATACAGCGTTTCCAGCACCGAGACTAGCGGGCTGGTGCGCGCGCTCAGGCCGCGCTGGAACAGGTAGCTGGCCAGCGCCGGTACCACGATCAGAGAGACCGCCAGCGAGGCGGCCATTGCGATCATGATACTCACCGCCATCGGTTGAAACATCTTGCCTTCCACCCCTTCCAGGCTGAATAGCGGGGCGAACACCACCATGATAATGGTAACGGCGAAGAACACCGGTTTGGCAACTTCGCGTGCTGCCTCCTGAATGCGCAGCGCGACCGGCCTATCCTGCTCGACGTCGTAGGGATCGGTATCATTCAGTGCAAGGTTTTGTGCATGCTGCTGATCGTGCTGGCGATCCGGGTGGCTCAGGTGTTTGAAGATATTTTCCATCATCACCACCGCGCCATCGACCATCATACCGATCGCAACCGCCAGTCCACCGAGCGACATCAGATTGGCCGACAGACCGTAATAAGCCATTACGGTCAGCGCCATGCCGATCGATAGCGGAATCGAAATCAACACCAGTAATACGGCGCGCAGATTGAGCAGGAATAACACCAGCACGATCACGATAAACACGAAGGCTTCGACCAGAGCGGTTACTACCGTGCTCACCGCCTTGCTGATTAAATCCGACTGATCGTAAATCGGTTCAAAGCTGACGCCGGGCGGCAACGCCTGCTGGATCAGGTTGACGCGTTCAAGGATACCGTCGATGGTAGCCTTGGTATTCGCGCCCATGCGTTTCAGTACGATGCCGGAAACCACTTCGCCCAGTTGTTCCAGTTCGCCACTGGCGTTACGCCGCGACAGGGTAACGGCACCCTGTCGGATTTCACTGCCGAGTTCAACGGTGGCAACATCGGCTACCGTAACCACCGCGCTGGCGGATGTTTTGAGCGGAATCTGGCGTAACTCGTCCAGCCCCTGCTGGTCATGGCCGAGCCAGCCTACCGCGCGAATCACCAGCTGTTCCTGCCCGCGATCCATATACCAGCCGCCGGCGTTTTCGTTATTTCGCTCAAGCGCTGCGACCACATCACTCTGGCTCAATTCATAGGCGAGCAGGCGGGCCGGATTGATATTCACCTGATACTGGCGCACATCACCGCCAAACGACAACACATCGGTAACCCCGTCCACCGGCATCAGCAGCAACTTGACCACCCAGTCGTTGAGGCTGCGTAAGGCCATCACGTCATAGCCGGAACTGGCTTCGGCCAGCAGCAGGTACTGATAAACCTGACCCAGCCCCGAGGTATTGGGGCCGATTTCCGGCGTGCCGACGCCAGCCGGAATCAACTCTCTGGCCGATTGCAGGCGCTCGAACACCAGCTGGCGCGCAAAATAGATATCGGTGCCTTCACGGAACACCACGGTAATTCCAGACAGTCCGGTCTTGGAAATAGAGCGTACCTCTTCCACATCGGGCAGCGCGTACATCACCGCTTCGATCGGAAAGGTGATTAGCTGCTCGACTTCTTCCGCCGCCAGTCCGGGGGCTTCGGTATTGATCGAAACCTGTACATTGGTGACATCCGGAAACGCATCCAGATTGAGCCGGGGAATGATGAAGAAAGCCGCGACACTGAATGTCAGTAGTGCAATCACCACCATCAGACGGTTGCTGACCGCCCAGTCGATAACTCGATTTAACATGGCATTATCTCCGCATCAATGATTGTGCGGATCAAAACCGCCCTTGGCGATCTGAGAAGCGACAAAGAAAGCGCCTTCGATCACCACCCTGGTGCCTGCCGCTACGCCGTTGATTTCTCGCCATTGGCCGAGCGAACGTCCGAGGACCACTTCCTGAGCTTTAAACTGACCCGCTTCGGTTTCCACAAAAACCGTCCAGTCGCCATCGGCACTGCGCATCAGGGCGGCTTCCGGAACCGCCAGTACCGCATGTTCGGTGGTGAACACAAAGTAAACGTCGGCGAACAGGCCCGGATGCAGTCGATGGGCATCGTTGTTAACCAGCAGACGGACGACGCGGGTGCGGGTCTGCGGATCAATGGTGTGAGCCTCCTGCGCGACCCGCGCTGCAAACCATTCATTACCGACCCTGACCTGAGCCAGGGTGCCGGTCGGCAGCTCCAGGTTGGCGGTGGGTGCCAGACGTGCTTCCACCCAGAGTTCATGCTCATCGGCCAGTTCCATCAGTGCCTGGCCGGCTTCTACGCGCTGGCCCTGATGAAAATCATCCGACAGTACCGCCCCGGAAATCGCGGCATACAGGGTGTATTCACCGAGATTCTGATTCTTTCGGGTGAGTGACTGAATCGCGTCCTGCGACAGACCATAAGCGATCAGTCTGCCATACGCGGCTTCGTAATCGGTCTGGGCGGCGATAAAACGCCGGTCACCGATGGCTTTTTTCCCCAGTTTTTCCACCCGTTGCCATTCTGCATTGGCAACCCGGAACGCGGCCTGAGATTCGGCGACGGTTTCGCTGAACAGGGTGACCAGCGGCTTGCCCTTTTCGACATGATCGCCGAGTGCGACCGAGCGTCGTAGTACCACCGAGTCGACGCGTGGTGACACCAGATAACTGGTATAACCATTGGCCTTGATTTCACCCGGCGCATACACCTGAAAGTCCATCTGTTGCGCGCTCAGGCTTGCGACCCTGATTTTGGCCAGCGACAGTTGCTGGCGGGATAATGCGACACCTTCTTCATGATCATCATGGCCCGCATGGCCGTGTCCATCATCGGGTTTGCCTCCAGCGATGTCATCGTGTGCGTGACGGTCGCCATTCTGATGCGTGTCTTGCTTCGCGTCACCCATATCAAGGGTGAGTCCTCCATGTCCGGCGTGATCATGGTCAGCATGCTGATCGAGTTCCAGAGCGGGTGCCTGCCGGCTGATTAGCGTATCTTTGTGACTAGTTTCGTCATGCGCGTGATTGTGTTCCTGCTGAGCGTATAAGCTGCTGCCCAGTGGCAGCAGCAGGCTGCTGAACAGAATTAAAGTAAGAGTATTGTTTTTCATGTGGGATCCGAATTTGGTGATTATTTGAGTTGCTGAAGGGCCGCCAGGATTTGTCCGGTCTGCAGCAGCCAGTCGATATGGGCCAGCTGGTAGCGGCTATGCAGTTCGAGGCCGGCGATCAATCCTTCGTTAATCTGCTGTAGTGCGAGCAGATAGTCGGTGGTGTTCATGTCGCCATTGCTCCACAGCGTCTTGAGCAGGGTTTCGGTGCGTTCGCTGCGTCCCTGCATGATGCGCTGCCAGTGTTCGTAGCGTTGTCGGTATTCATCCAGCGTGACCTGACTGGATTCGATCGCAAACTGCTGCTGACGGCGCAGCGCGAGATAATCCGCTTCTGCCGCAAGTACCTGCTGCTGAGCGGTTTCAGTCTCGGCGCTGTAGTTATTGCGCAGTTGCAGTGGCATCGAGAAGGAGAGTGCGAGTACCGTGTCATCACCGGCGGTTCCAGCGTTGATGCCAAAGGTCGGGTCGGCCCTGTTTTCAACCCTAGTCAGTTGCGCTGACTGCTGGGCCAGTTTCCATTCGGCGCGTGCAGCAAGCACCTCGGGAAATTGATCGACCCATTGCCCGATCTGTTCGGCATCGGCCGCAGAGCGGTCGATGGCCCCTGCAAGCTGGGTGGGTTGAAGACGTTGAGCAGACCAGTCCGGCAACTGTTGACGCAGACTCACCTCCAGCTGTTTCAGCTGAACCACGGCCTGCGCGGTGGTATTCAGTGTTTGCGACAGACTCAGGTACACCAGTTCGGCATCCAGCTGGCCCAGATCACCGGCCTGCTGGCGTTGTCTGACCAGTTCGATCAGGGTGCCGAGCTGGTTTTCCTGATTGCGCGCCTGTTGCGCCTGTTCACCGGCGAGCTGCCATTCGATCAGAGTCTGTAACGCGGCGGCGGCCTTTTGTTGCAGTAACAATTGATAGGCCTGTTGTGCACTGGTCAGGCTGTGTTGCCCCTGCTGTTGGCGTGCGGCCTGTTTGTCCCACCAGTCGATGGTTTGACTAACGCCAATACGAATATTGTTATCCGAGCCTTCATGCTCAAGCTCGGTTTCCAGTTCAGGGTTATACAGCGGCTGTTGATAGCCCTGTGCGATGGCCTGGTTGATTTCGATTTTGTGTCTGGCAGCGATCAGTTCCGGGTGCTGGGTGAGCTGTTCGATCAGCCAGCCTCCCCAGCCGGACTGGGCTGTTGCGGCCACCGCAGGTCCTGAGATGGAGAAAAGGACGAGCGCAGCCAGGACGACATTTTTTTTCTGCTGTGTAATACGTACAAGATTCATGATTGATAGCCCTCTGCATTCTACTTGCTGCTGTCAGCAGTCAGCTGCCGGCAGATTTCCGGATCAGACTGAGGGCGTACCTGCCCGCGATGAAAAGTGACCTTAATGATCGTATCAGTGGGCAGTTGCTGGTTAAACGTAGTCGAAAAGCGGATGCCACCCTGTTTCATTTCACGATGGGTTAAAAAAGGTGGGGTGTAGTCTGTTGTCGTCAGCGCGATCAGGTCATCGCTGGGTGTGCAGGCAACGATATCCAGATGCCCGGATGGCAGGCCGAAGCGGTGGAAGGCGGTCAGCAGGCCACTCACCTGCGTACCCTGTGCAGTGCCTTCTACAGAGACATCCTGCAGCTTCCATTTCTGGGCAGGTTTATCGATCAGCTCAATAGTAAGGGCTTCGTCTGCGTACGCAGCGTTAAGATACAGGGTAGTGAAAAATAGTAGGGTTAAAATTTTCATGAATAAACAATCTCATCGTATAAGTCAGATGCCGGCGACCAGCGAACGGCAGGAATAGAGCTCAGGTGCAGCAGCGACTAAACGATGGGAGGGCGTAGATCAGGGGAAATCAGGAAGGAGAAGTAGCTCGTGCCAGGCTCCGAGGCAGCCTGTGCGGATTGAGGAATATCGAGAGCGTGATTGCTCACACTGTTTAAAAAGAAATGCACCGCACCATGACAGTGACAGCAGTGATGACAGTCGAATTGAGTATCTGCAACAGGGTCCTGTAGGTTCTGCTTATCTGGCTGTGACTGGGTGCTGGCAGGGTGATCGTGGGTGCTGTGATCGAACTGTAGATGTGCTGTCCCGTTCTGATGGAACTGGTGTTTGTCGGCAATAGCCGCAACCGATTGCAGCGCAATCAGGGCAACTAAAAGTAACGACAGGGATTTACGAATCATCGGTATAACTTACAGCAGGTTTGAGTTATTGAATATGAAAACGAGCCTAGACTAACAAAGTCGGTCGCTATACTGAAGGAATCATTAAGGTAATTCATGACATAGGGCAAGTGCGGACGGCTGATGTTTAGTTGTAAACTAGTGTTTGTATAGCGATAGATCGCTGCTAAAGTCTGTCATGCCAGACTGGCTCGATATCAAATTTTGTAAGCTTTCTACTCTTAAACCCGGCGGTAACCAGGCATGTATCAAGAGGAATTTCTGTACAGTCATAACAGCGTGTTAATCACGCTCGGACTGTTTATTCTGATTATTATTTTTAATGAATTCGGGTTCCGTATCGGGCGCTTTGTGCAGCATCAGACCAGCGATGAGCTGATGTCGCTGACCGGCTCGGTGCAGGCCAGCATACTCGGTTTACTGGCGTTGTTACTGGGTTTTACCTTTAGCATGTCGATGCAGCGTTTCGATAACCGGAGTCTGGCCCTGATCGACGAAGCCAACGCGATTGGCACTGCCATCTTCAGGGTTGAACTGTTGAATGAACAATTTCAGCAGCCGACCAATAATCTGCTAAAAAAGTACATCGACCTGCGCATTGCGATTGGCAAAACCGATCTTACCCGGCAGCAGGAACGCAATGCCTTTAACCAGCAAATTGCCCAGTTGCAGCGTGAGCTGTGGGCGATTGCGATAGAGGCTGCGAATGTTGATCCGCGTCCGGTCACCACGGGTGCTTTTATCAACTCACTGAATGCGGTATTCGATGCCCAGGGTAAGCGCAATGCCCTGCTGCATATGCATGTGCCGGAGGTCGTTCTAATCCTGCTGTTTATTGTGTTTATCGCATCGGTGGGCATTATTGGCTATTCCAGTGGGCTGGGTGGCAAGCGCATGGCGCTACCGACGGTACTGGTCGCCTTTCTGATTTCAATGATTGTATTTATTATTATCGATCTGGATCGGCCCAAGCGGGGCCTGGTTCAGGTTAATCAGGCGGTGATGCAGGATTTGCGCCTGAGTGCTTTCGAGTGAGCGCGGTATTTTTTCGCTGCCGCAGGTCGTTCTGACCCGCTTTAATCAAATTAACGCTGTATAGGAAAAACGTGATGAGCTGGATTAATCGATATTTACTACCCGCGCTGCTGCTGATGGCGGGCGGTTTTCGCCTGGCAGCAGCAGCCGATGATTCTCGCCAGCTGGTGCAACTGCCGCCGATGATGCAGCAGCATATGCTGTCGAACATGCGCGATCACCTGCAGGCAATCGATGAAATACTGATTGCGATGGGTAAGGATGAGCTGGATCAGGCCGCCGAGATTGCTGAACAACGGCTGGGGATGAGCTCTCTACAGTCGCACGGTGCCGGGCATATGGCGCCGTTTATGCCGGAAGCGATGCGTGCGAGCGGAACCTCCATGCATAAGGCCGCCAGTCGCTTTGCATTAAAAGCGCAGGAAGGGGAAGCGCTGGCGGCTTATCGATTACTGGCAGAGATCACTTCCAGCTGTGTTGCCTGTCATGCGGGCTTTCGTATTCAATAGACACCCGGCTTCCAGCGCAAGAGCGATGCGTTGAGTCCCGCTGGTAGATAAAACTGAACTGAAATACCCGGTTTATAACGCGGATCTATTGAAGTTCAAAAAGTACAGGCCTATAGTTTGCCCGATTTCAATTTTACGCCAGCCATCGTCAATAATTCTGTCGGTCACTGTTACCACCTCAAAGAAGGCCAAAGATGTTTTATGCCATTAAACAAACGATAAGAAACCAGCCAACATTCGCTGATATACAGGCCGATATTCTGGCTGGCTTAACGGTTGGCATCATTGCACTGCCCTTATCCATGGCGCTTGCGATTGCCAGCGGTGTCGCACCCCAGCATGGGCTGTATACCGCTATCGTCGCCGGTATCCTGATTGCGCTCACCGGTGGTTCGAAGGTTAGTGTGTCCGGTCCTACCGCAGCGTTTGTGGTGGTACTGTTACCGATTGCGCAGCAGTTTGGGCTGGGCGGGTTGCTGTTAAGCGGGTTTATGGCAGGCATCATTCTGGTTGCGATGGGCGTGGCGAAGCTCGGCAAGCTGATCGAGGTGATTCCCTATCCGGTCGTGATCGGTTTTACCACCGGCATCGGGGTGGTGATCGCGACCTTTCAGATCAAGGATTTTTTAGGGCTGACGATCACTTCAGGTGAAGGCCATTATCTGGAAAAGCTGATGGCGATTGTGCAGGCGCTTCCCACTATCCATCTGCAGGATTTGCTGATCGGCGCGCTAACCTTAAGCGTGCTGCTGCTCTGGCCGCGCATGAATTCAAAAATACCGGGCCATCTGATTGCGCTGCTGACCGGTTCTGTCTGCGCCTGGCTGGCGACTCAGCTGTTTCAGGATTTTTCGGTCGCGACCATTGGCAGTCGCTTTCAGTATGAACTGAATGGCATCGCGGGCAACGGTATCCCACCGTTTGCGCCCGAATTTAACTGGCCGTGGAATCTTCCTGGCGGCAACGGTGAGCCAATCGGCATCAGCTGGGAGCTGATCCGTGCATTGATGCCGGCGGCGATTACGATTGCGGTGCTGGGTGCACTCGAATCGCTGTTATGTGCAGTGATTGCGGATGGCATGTCGGGCAAAAAACACGACTCCAACGACGAGCTGATCGGGCAGGGTCTGGGTAATCTGCTCGCACCTTTACTGGGCGGCATTCCGGCTACCGCTGCGATTGCGCGCACGACGGCGAACATCAAGGCGGGTGGACGCTCCCCGCTTTCCTCCGTGGTACATGGTGTGTTTATCCTGATTGCGATTCTGTCGCTATCCCCGTTGCTGTCGTATATCCCGATGGCTTCGATGGCCGCGCTGTTACTGATGGTGGCGTGGAATATGAGTGAGGTGAAGCACTTTTTCCGCACCGTGCGGGTTGCACCGGGCAGTGATGTGGCGGTGCTGATCATCTGCTTTCTGCTCACCGTATTATTCGACATGACGATAGCGGTGGGGGTTGGTGTGAGTCTGGCCTCAATCCTGTTTATCCATAAAAGCATCAGCCTGACCACTACCACCAAGATTGAAAAGCATCATCAGGACGCGCTTGATTTACCTGAACAATTCGCGATTTATGACGTGAATGGGTCGTTGTTCTTCGGCTCCGCGCAGAAGGCCATGCGCAGCATCGCTTCGGTGACGCCGGAGGTGCGGGTGGTGATCCTGGATATGGCGGAAGTCAATATGATCGATATGAGTGCCATTATTGCGATGGAATCGATCAGCCGGAATCTGCATAAGGCCGGTGTCTCTCTGGTTATCAATCAGCTGCAACCGAGGATGATACTTAAGCTGCGTAGAGCCGGGCTGCGCAAACAGCTGGGAAAGGTGGCGTTTTCCCGATCGATTCCTGAGGCCCTGCAAAAAGCACACAAAATGCTGCAGTATACGCCTGCCTGATACTGCCGTTGGCGAGGTCAAGGGGCGCCGCCAGTGCAGCAGAATCAATCGCTCAGGTTTATGCTTAAATGCTGTAGCCGTGAACCGCTGATTTATTAAAGGTTGCTTCAATATTGAGCTGAAACCCTGCTAAAGTTATTTGAACAGAAAAAAAATTGTCCGATAGATGAAAGGCTCTGCATGCAGAAAATAAGAAAACGCGCTTTTGAAATACTTGATGTAGGTGCCAGAGGTGATCGCCTGAGTCGATTTATCGATATCTTCCTGATCTGTCTGATCTCGCTGAATGTACTGTCGGTGATACTGGAAACGCTGCCGTTTCTGCAGAACCGCTACCGCTTTTTCTTTTCAGGCTTTGAAACATTTTCGGTCATCATCTTCAGCATCGAGTATCTAACGCGGGTCTGGTGTGCGATCGAAAACCCTGATTCCGATCATAGCCATCCGTTCTGGGGGCGGTTGCGTTATATGCTGACGCCGATGGCGCTGATCGACCTGATTGTGATCCTGCCGTTTTATCTGACGCTGTTCATTACCGTTGACCTGCGCTTTTTGCGGGTATTGCGGTTGCTGCGGGTGTTTCGTCTGACGCGTTACTCTTCATCCATGTCGCTGCTGCTGAAGGTACTCAAGGATGAGGCGAAATCGATTGGAGCGGCTCTGTTTGTGCTGTGTATGCTGGTCATCATGGCTTCCAGTCTGACCTATCTGGCTGAGCATGAAGCACAGCCCGAGAGCTTCAAGAGTATTCCACATGCGATGTGGTGGGCGATTATTACCATGACCAGCGTCGGCTACGGGGATGTTACTCCGGTTACCGTGCTGGGCAAGACACTGGCATCGGTAATCAGTATCATCAGCGTCGGCCTGGTGGCGCTACCGGCCGGGATACTGGCTTCCGGCTTCAGCGAAGCGATCCATCAGCGCCGTGCACAGTTCGAAAAAATTGTTGATAATGCACTGAAAGATGGCGTGATTACCGCAGAAGAGGAGCTGGAGCTGAAGGAGTCACGCGAAACACTGGGGCTGGATCCGGATGAAGCAGAAACCATACTCGATAGCAGTCGCAACCGTAAGATCGAAAAAGAAATCGGGCAGATGATCAGTGTGGAAGAACGCGAGATGAAAACAGCGCTCAACAACCGCTGCCCTCATTGCGGGAAAGTAGTCGACTGGCGGCATGAAAAAAGGAACCGACTGCGCGACCAGATAGAATAAGATTAATCCTGTGACTGGGTCACTTCGACGATCAGCCGGCGCATCCATTGATGGCCCGGATTATTCTGTAACAGCGGGCTCCAGGCCATTTTTAGCTCCATCGCTGGAATGCTGAACGGCGGTTCTCGCAGAATCACACGCGGATTCTGCTGCTTCAGGTGGGCTGCCCGGGTCGGTAACGTAACAATCAAATCTTTCTGCTCAGCCAGTAACATCGCCGCCTGATAGTGACGCGTAAAAATCGTGATGTGACGTTTTTTACCCAGTTTAGTCAGGGCTTCATCCACCCAGCCCAGGCGCTGCACATCATCTGGATCGATACCGACACCGACGCCCATGCCGGTTTTACTCACCCACACATGCTGCGCTTCCAGATAGGTCTTCAGGTTAAAGTTATCACGAATCGGATTTTCGGCACTGAACAGACAGGTAAAGCTATCGTTCCAGATCAGCTTCTGATGAAACGACTGAGGAATACTGTCGAAGCGATTGATCACCATATCGACCTTGCCCTGTTCCACATCGAGGAAGCTGACATCACTCGGGGTCATGATATCGAGCACGATGCCGGGTGCTTCTTCACGCAGGCGGTGCAGGATACGCGGAATAATGGTGGATTCGGCGTAGTCGCTGGCCATGATGCGAAATACCCTTTCGGTGGTCGCCGGCTCAAACGCCGCTTGCGGCTGGATCGCCTTATCCACCTGAGCCAGGGCTTCGCGGATTAGTGGCTGTAACTCCAGCGCACGTTCGGTTGGTGTCATGCCCTCGCTGGTACGCACCAGCAGCGGATCATTAAACATCAGTCGCAGACGGCGCAGGCCGTTACTCATCGCCGGTTGACTCAGGCCCAGATAGCTGGCGGCACGGGTCACGTTGCGTTCGCGCAATAGTACATCCAGGTACTCCAGCAGGTTGAGGTCGATACGTTCGTTTTGCATGTTGGGCTCGGCGATGACTATTTGTCTGATGAATAGTAAGTATAATCGCTATTTATTTCAATTATGATGTGCAAAGCCATACTATGGCGTGGTTACCCATTCCAAACACTTAGGATTAACTTATGACTCAATACAAACAAGACATCCAGACCGCCGCTAGCCTGTGCGCTCAAAACGGCGATAGCTGGAATGCGATCAATCCTGAATCTGTTGCCCGTATGCGTGCCCAGAACCGTTTCAAAACAGGTCTGGATATAGCTAAATATACCGCCGGAATCATGCGTGCCGATATGGCTGCCTATGATGCCGATTCATCTCAGTACACCCAGTCACTGGGCTGCTGGCATGGTTTTATCGGTCAGCAAAAAATGATCTCAATCAAGAAGCATTTCGGTACTACCAAGAAGAGCTACCTCTACCTGTCCGGCTGGATGGTTGCAGCGCTGCGCTCAGAATTCGGTCCGTTACCGGATCAGTCGATGCACGAAAAAACCTCAGTTGCAGCCCTGATCGAAGAGCTTTACACCTTCCTGCGTCAGGCGGATGCACGCGTCCTGGGTGGACTGTTTCGTGAGCTCGACTCGGCCCGTGCTGCTGGCGATAACGTAAAAGAAAAAGATATCCAGAACCAGATCGATAACTTCGAAACCCACGTGGTGCCGATTGTTGCCGACATCGATGCCGGTTTCGGTAACGCCGAAGCAACCTACCTGATGGCGAAGCAGATGATCGAAGCCGGTGCCTGCTGTATCCAGATCGAAAACCAGGTATCTGATGAAAAGCAGTGCGGTCACCAGGATGGCAAGGTAACCGTTCCACATGAAGACTTCCTCGCCAAGGTACGTGCGATACGTTACGCCTTCCTTGAGCTGGGTGTCGACGATGGTGTTATCGTAGCGCGTACCGATTCCCTCGGTGCCGGCCTGACCAAGCAGATTGCCGTTTCCAACGAGCCGGGCGATCTGGGCGATCAGTACAACAGCTTCCTCGATGTGGAAGAAGTGACCCCTGAAACGATGATGAACGGTGATGTGATCATCAACCGTAACGGCAAGCTGGTACGTCCAAAGCGTCTGCCCAGCAACCTGTTCCAGTTCCGTTCGGGCACTGGCGAAGATCGCTGTGTACTGGATTGCATCACTTCGCTGCAAAACGGCGCAGACATGATCTGGATCGAAACTGAAAAGCCGCATATCGGTCAAATCGGTGGCATGGTCAATCGGGTACGTGAAGCGGTTCCGAATGCGAAGCTGGTTTACAACAATTCACCTTCCTTCAACTGGACATTGAATTTCCGTCAACAGGTTTTCGATGCATGGAGTGAAGAAGGTAAGGATGTCTCTGCCTACGATCGTGCCAAGCTGATGAGCGTTGATTATGATGCGACAGAACTGGCCGTTGTTGCGGATGAAAAAATCCGTACCTTCCAGGCTGATTCTTCGCGTGATGCCGGTATTTTCCATCACCTGATTACACTGCCGACTTACCACACCGCTGCACTGTCTACCGACAATCTGGCCAAAGAATACTTCGGCGAGCAGGGCATGCTGGGCTATGTACTGGGTGTGCAGCGTAAGGAAATCCGTGAAGGGATTGCCTGCGTCAAGCATCAGAACATGTCAGGTTCTGATATGGGCGATGATCACAAGGAGTATTTCGCGGGTGAAGCCGCACTCAAAGCTGGCGGTGCCGACAACACCATGAATCAGTTTTCCTGAGCCTGATTTGAACAAGTTGTGTAACAAAGGAGGCTAAGTGGAAAAACGCTTAATATAAAGCTTTTCGACAGTCTCCAGCAGAAAGCCCCTGTAAGCCGTTACAGGGGCTTTTTTTATGTATTATTTTCAAAGTACAGAAAGTCAATCAGGAATACGGCGCCAAGCAGGATGTATTTTGAATTTTTATCAATATCCTTATTAAACTTCACGCCAAAGATGTCAGCGTCGGTATAGATCTCTTTCAGGAGCCCGCCCCATTGTTTGCTGATCTTGCCAATCTCCCGCTCAGCCCTTTTCACAAAAAAAGTCCACGGTCGGATCAAAGGGCCGTGAATGCTCATGATCTGTTTGCCTCTGCCATCCAGTACGCTAAATTTTTTATTAATAATAGAGAACTCACGCACGATAGTGCCGACCTTTATCTCAGCGCCATCTGCAATGCTCATTTTATGAAAATAAAACCGGAAAGGACGTTTTAATTCCAGAATATGGTTGTTCTGCAGGTCCCATAGATTTATTTCAAACGGACGATATGCCGATAAAAAACTGCGTGTGAGCAAACTGATCGGACCCAGCCAGATATAACTGCATTTGGGGCATTTATCGATGGTAGTTTTAGGTTTCAGTCTGCCATACGCTATTTTTTGCATGGATACATTACAGGTGGGGCAGTTGCGTAACTTTTCTCGCGAGTCAGCTTGAGCAGGCTGTTTGCTGGTAGACGCTTGCGCTGCCGTTACGGTTTCAATTCTGAGAAGAATTTCTTCGTCGATGAGTTTTCCATGACAGCTGGAGCAGTGCAAAAAATTAAAACCTTGATTGGCGGTAGAGACCAGTTGACCACTGCAGTCAGGACATTGCATAGAAGAATTCCATGTATGTAAACAGCGCATCATGCATGGCTATTTAAAGAGGGTCAATGTTTCAGCTGTGGCAGAGACATGATGTAGAGATCGTACACTCCATGCCTCATCAAACAGGATAAACAATAAATTCACTGCTGCTATTCATCAGTCGAATATTTTCAATGCCCTTGATGTGGCACGCGCACTGACGTAACTGATTTAACATGCGCATCACCAGCATTTTATCGGAGCGATTACCCTGCGAAGAGTACTCATAATCCACCGCGATGTGGATCACTATCAGCGACTCAACGGATATCCGAGAATAAACCAGTACTGCTGCCAGCGTATCATCATCTAGTACAAATAGAGTCTGTACATCATGGAGCTTTTCAACTTTGATACGCAATCGATCCTGATCGATATATAAACTGGGTTGACCAAATTTTTCTACCGAATCCATTATGGTGGCGAGAGCCGTTTGTTGACCCGGATTGAAGAACATCAGTCGTTCCAGTTCTGCGCCATATTCCGGCCTTAAGTTTGAGGTGTATCTTATCACGAGGTTCCTGTCCTATGAATAATTTGCCGGTACTGAAACAGGCTATCCAGGCCAATTTTAGTGGTATGCAATGTCGTCACCTGTTCTGCCTACGTGTCACCGGTTTAATTCCGCTTTAGCATGTCCAGTTGCTGATGTTACTTGTATTGTTCAGGTACTTTAAAAGTGCTCCTGCTAGTAAGGCTAGCGCTATAACATTAAGGCGTCAATGCCGGGTATTATGGATTGCTGCAACGGGCGTGTTTTCGGCATTTTGTTAGCCGGAATCTATCTCTGGATGGGGTGGGAATTTTAAAGTTTAGAGTGTGAAACAATTACTCGGTCAGGGACGGAAGGAAAATTGCTGGTTACCCGTTTCTGCACTCAGGCTAAAAGCTGACGCTGAACCCCGTCGTGGTTTCAGGGCTTTAATTAGTGGGGGGCTTTAATTAGTGGGTGTCCGGGATTTTTCCACCGGTTTAATTCCGCTTTAGCATGTCCAGTTGCTGATGTTACTTGTATTGTTCAGGTACTTTAAAAGTGCTCCTGCTAGTAAGGCTAGCGCTATAACATTAAGGCGTCAATGCCGGGTATTATGGATTGCTGCAACGGGCGTGTTTTCGGCATTTTGTTAGCCGGAATCTATCTCTGGATGGGGTGGGAATTTTAAAGTTTAGAGTGTGAAACAATTACTCGGTCAGGGACGGAAGGAAAATTGCTGGTTACCCGTTTCTGCACTCAGGCTAAAAGCTGACGCTGAACCCCGTCGTGGTTTCAGGGCTTTAATTAGTGGGTGTCCGGGATTTTCGTGGGTGTCCGGGATTTTCGGGATTTTGCTCGGGATTTTGCTGAGTTGCGGTTGCGCTGTCTGGTACTGGAAGCAATATCCCACCATAGTCGGTTGCACCAGGTATTCAGCCGCATGCCTGGTTTTGCATGACGATGCCATAAGTCGGGAACAGGCCCCTCTGTTCACCCGATAATGAACCGTTCAAGGACTTAATATTCATATGTCTTAATACCTAAAACTGATTAAGTGAACAATTATGCTGGTGCTATACTGCATGCCTGAAAATCGGTCTCGCCGATAGTGAAAAGCTAATTTAAGAGAGAATTCGCATGAAAAAAACGATGTATGAGAAAATCTGGGCCGACCATATGGTGCATGAACCTGAAGGCGAAGCTCCGATGCTGTATATAGACCGGCATCTTCTGCACGAAGTGACCAGTCCGCAGGCATTTGAAGGGTTGCGCAATGCGAGCCGGCAGGTGCGCCGCACCGCTGCGAATCTGGCGACGCTGGATCATTGCGTCCCGACCACGAATCGCGATAAGCCGATTAAGGATCCGATCGCGCGCATCCAGGTTGAAACCATGATGAAGAATTGTGCCGATACCGGTCTGCGTCTGTACGATATGGAAAGCCCGAATAACGGCATCATCCATATCGTGGTGCCGGAACATGGCTTTGTGCATCCCGGTATGACGGTGGTGTGCGGAGATAGCCATACCGCGACGCACGGGGCATTTGGTGCGCTGGCGTTTGGTATCGGTACCTCCGAGGTGGAGCATGTGTTGTCGACCCAGACCCTGCGCCAGAAGAAGGCTAAAACCATGCGCATCAATGTCGATGGCGAATTGTCGGAATTCTGTACCGCCAAGGATATCGCGCTTTCCATCATCGGCCACATCGGTACCGCTGGTGGCACCGGTTATGTAATCGAGTATACCGGACCGGCGATTACCGGTTTATCGATGGAAGGTCGCATGACCCTGTGTAATCTGGCGATAGAAAGTGGTGCCCGAGCCGGGCTGGTTGCACCGGACGAAAAAACCTTCGAGTTTCTGCAGGGGCGTGAATTTGCACCTAAAGCTGATGCCTGGGACGCGGCGCTAAGCTACTGGAAAAGCATCGTCACCGATGCAGGCGCAGAGTTCGACAAGGTGATCGAACTGCACGCCGATGATATTGCTCCGCAGGTTTCCTGGGGTACATCGCCCGAGCAGGTTATTGGGGTGGACAGGCAGGTACCCGACCCGAAGGATTTTGCCGACGAAGAAAAACAGCATGCCTGTGCCAGTGCGTTAAATTATATGGGTCTGCAGGCGCATACCAATATTACCGACATCAAGGTGGATTATATTTTTATCGGTTCCTGCACCAATGGTCGTATCGAAGATTTACGCGCGGCGGCTAAAGTCGCTAAAGGTACCAAGGTGGCTAGCGGCGTTACTGCGATCGTGGTGCCGGGTTCCTACTGGGTTAAGAAACAGGCTGAACAGGAAGGTCTGGATCAGGTGTTTCTGGACGCAGGCTGGCAATGGCGCGAGCCGGGTTGCTCGATGTGTCTGGCAATGAATGGTGATGAACTGAAACCCGGTGAACGCTGTGCCTCGACCTCCAACCGCAATTTTGAAGGGCGTCAGGGCAAAGGTGGGCGTACCCATCTTGTTTCGCCAGCGATGGCAGCAGCGGCAGCAGCGGCGGGTCGATTCGTCGATATTCGCAAGCTTTAGTAAGCCACATTGACTGCGTAATCAAAATACAGAATTAACAGAGAGTAGCTATGAAACCTTATACCAATCACACCAGCATCGCCGCGTTAATGGACCGCAGTAACGTGGATACCGATCAGATTATTCCGAAACAGTTTCTGAAGAAAGTGGAGCGCTCAGGATTTGGCGTGCATCTGTTTGATGACTGGCGCTTTAACGCCGATGGCAGCGAGAATGCTGAGTTTGAATTGAATAATCCAGCCTTTAAAGGGGCCAGAATCCTCGTCACGGGTGATAACTTCGGTTGTGGCTCTTCGCGCGAACACGCACCGTGGGCGATCGAAGACTTCGGGCTTAACACCATCATTTCGACCAGTTTTGCGGATATTTTCTATAACAACTGCTTCAAGAATGGCATTTTACCGATCGTGGTTTCGCGCCAGGCACTGGATCAACTGATGCAGGAAATTCGCGCTAACGAGGGTGTCAGCTTTACCATCGATCTGCCCGCGCAGACGATTACTACTGGCGCCGGCAATAGTGTTGAGTTCGACATTGATGCCTTTCGTAAGCAGAACCTGCTGCTCGGTCTGGATGATATCGGCCTGACCCTTAAAAACGTGGATAAGATCGATGCCTTCGAAGCCCGCCAGCAACAGTCACATCCCTGGTTATGGACTGAGTCTGCGTAATGAATTCGGCGTGCATGAATCCTCTGGCTGGATGATGGTTTCGTGATGACGACAGGCGTCCGCCATATTGAACTGATGGATACCACCCTGCGCGATGGCGAGCAGACTCAGGGTGTTTCCTTCACCCCGGAAGAAAAGGTCAACATCGCCAAGGCGCTATTGCAGAAGCTGGGCGTTGACCGAATCGAGGTAGCCTCGGCCAAGGTCTCGGACGGTGAAAAGCAGGCGGTTTCGAACCTCAACGTCTGGGCTGCCGAACAGGGTTATCTGGAACGCATTGAAGTGCTGGGCTTTGTGGACAATTGCCGCAGTGTAGACTGGATTGTAGAAACCGGTGGGCGCACCATGAATCTGCTGACCAAGGGCAGCGAAAATCATTGTCGCAATCAGCTCAAGCAGGAACTGGCGGAGCATGCTGCGAATATCTGTGAAACCATCGCTTACGCCGCTGGCAAAGGTCTCAGCGTGAATATGTATCTGGAAGACTGGTCGAACGGTTACCGGGATAATCCCGCCTATGTATATGGCCTGATGGATGCGGTCAAAGACTGTGGGGTGCAGCGTTTTTTACTGCCCGATACGCTGGGGGTCATGTCACCCGCCGAAGTGACGGTGGCGATTGGCGATATGGTGTCGCGTTATCCCGCACAGAAATTTGATTTCCATGCACACAATGATTACGGGCTGGCGACGGCGAATGCGCTGGCTGCAGTAGGCGCCGGTGCCAGCGCGGTACACTGTACCCTGAATGGTCTGGGTGAGCGTGCCGGTAATGCCTCACTGGCCGAGGTTGCGGTTGCGCTGAAAGATAAAATGGGCATGCAGCTGTCGATCAATGAGCAGCACATCATTACCTTAAGCAATATGGTTGAGCGCTTTTCCGGCAAGTCTATCAGCGACAACACACCGGTGGTGGGGCGTAATGTATTTACCCAGACGGCCGGCATCCATGCTGATGGTGATCACAAGGGCGGTCTGTACGAAAGCCAGCTGAGCCCGGAGCGGTTTGCGCGCAAACGCAGCTATGCGCTGGGTAAGATGAGTGGCAAGGCTTCGCTACTTAAAAATCTGGAAAAAATGAATCTAAGCCTGAGTCCGGAGAATCAGAAAAAGGTGCTCAGGCGCATCGTTAAACTGGGTGACTCGAAACAAACCATAACCCCCGAAGACCTGCCGTTTATCATCGCCGATGTGATGGAAAGTAGTGATTATCATCATATCAAACTGGTCAACTGCTCGATCACCAGCGGGCTCAATCTGGATTCAACGGTGAGTATTGCGGTCGAGCTGGAAGGTAAATTGCAAAAATCGACCGGTTCCGGTAATGGTGGTTTCGATGCGTTCATTAATGCGATCGACAAGATATTTGCTTCGCATGCCTACTCTTTGCCCAAGCTGGAAGATTTTGAAGTGCGCATCCCGCGTGGTGGCAATACCAATGCATTGACCGAATGCGTGATTACCTGGCAAACCAAAGGCAAAACGATCCGCACGCGAGGGGTACATGCGAATCAGGTATTTGCCGCCATCCTCGCCACTACCCGTGTGATCAATCTGCAATTACATGAGCTGGCAGCAGCGGCGCAAAAACCGGCTCAGCTCTGAACCGGGCATCGGGCTGTCAACGGTTATGCGCTGGCACCTTTAATTTATATAAAGTCAGGTCCAGCAAATTATTTTTAGTTTCGTACTGAGTTCGATGATCAGACTGAAATGAAGATGTCAGCGCAGCAAAATCTGGCTGGACTCTGGCCCCGGGTTGATATCGAGCAGCAGATAGGTTCCTTCCGATGTGCCATCAGTGCGCCATAACTCATGTCCATGCACGCCGTCCTGTGCACTGAAATAGATGCTGCTGCCACGCCTGAACAGTGATTCGGGAAAAGAGCCCGCAACTCCTGGATAGATATCCTTCAACAGTCGAGTACCTCCAGCCGTTCCATCACTGACCCACAACTCGCGGTCATCGATCAATTGATCCTGTGCTGCACTGAAATAAAACAGTTCATTCATACCGGCAAAAGTCTGTGAGCGAAATATATCGTTGATGGCATCGAACGCTGCCCCGATATCACCTGTCGCCAGTAGCCACCTTGCTGGTTCCCTATCAAAATCCAGTGACACATCCTTGATCAGCGAAGTAGCTGTTGCGCTGCCATTCGAAGCCCATAATTTATTTTGGCCCAGTGTAAACAGATTGTTAAAAGAGGGGTTCTGAAGAATAAACGTAAACTCGTCGTTGTGCCCGACAAACTGAGATCCAGCCTCTTCATCCGCGAATGTATAATATTTGAGCGTGCCCTGTTCGGTGCCATCGGATTTCCACAGCCCCGGGCCAGAGCCATCATCCGCGATCAGGTTAAGCATTCCATTTATCGAGGTTATGGAGTCTATGGTCTGAAACGTTTTCAGCCGAACTGTGCCCGCTGCACTGCCATCGCTGGACCACAGGCTCACATCATCATAAGAGTCTCGGGCAGAAAAGATCAGGCGATCAGCGTAAACAGTCAGGTTCGCCGGATCAGAAGAAGCATTTCCGCTAAACAGATCCTTGAGCAGCTGAGTTCCTGTCAGCGTGCCATCCGTTTTCCACAGTTCCTGACCGGTTTCATTCTGATGTTCTTCAAAATATAAATGATTGTTAAAAGCCGTCAAGCCGCGGAAGAGGGAAAAATTCAGATTCGAGACCTTCCTCAGTTTCACAGTACCGGACTCCGTACCATCGCTACGCCACAGATAGAGGCCGTCCACCGTACTTTCTGATGCGAAGAAAAACAGTGCTCCGTTCATTACGCTCAAAGAGCGCGGGTTAGAAGAGGAAAAGCCACTAAAGATATCCCTGACCAGAGCAGTGCCCTGTTGGGTACCGTCTGTGCGCCACAGTTCGACGCCATGCACGCCATCGTTGGCAGTGAAGTAATAGGTATCGCCCACATAAGCGCCGCGCTCTGTGAGCGCGTCATCCGCAAATGCAGAGCGTGTTGCCAGATTGATATTTGCCGCCTGCACGGAGCCTGCGAGTGTACCGTCCGAGCTCCATAACTCAAATCCGGAACTGGAGTCATCGGCACTGAAGTAGAGATGATTGTCGAGCGCAATCACATCCTGCCAGTCCGGAGGAGTGAAAGGAAAGGGTGCACCGAAGAGCAACGCCGGATTCTGATCTGTTTCAACGTCAGACTGGATGGTGGCGATAGTTCGGGTACCCTGTTCCGAGCCATCCGATATCCACAGGCTCTGATGCATGTTCTGGTCGTTGATCTTGAAAATGACGTTGTTGCCAAAAGCCTGCAGGCCATTGTGAAGCAAACTGGCATTTTCCTGCATTATTGTCCTGATCCGCACAGTACCTGCATCCGTTCCGTCAGAGCGCCACAGATCCACCCCTTGAATTCCGCTAAACGAGGACATCAGGAAGTAGAGCTGGTCGTTGACGGTCGCCGTGGAAAAAAAGTGTGGTGTTGATGACACCTGTCTGACTAGCAACGTACCCGCTTCTGTACCATTCGAGAGCCATAACTCATTACCCCCAGAGCCTCTGGAAAAAAACATCAGCCGGTCTCCGAGCGCGCTGGGATAAAGCACCGGTGTTTGTTTTACCAGTACGGTGCCCGCAACGCTGCCATCCGTTTTCCACAGGCTGCGCTGATTTAAGGAGAAGAATATCTGTCCCCCGGCAAGCGTCAGCGAGGGCTGCGAAGGTCCAAATATATCGACTTTGTCCTGTGCTAGCAGCTGTGTTTCGGCGGCTTCACCGCTAGAAACCCACAGCTCATTTCCGCTCAGATCATTGGTCAGGATAAAAAATAATTGATCTGAAGTTGAGGCCGTCGCCGAGATACGCGTTAGCCGGGTAAAGTTATTATCGTCGACTACATGCTGGAGGTCCTTGAGGAGCAGGGTACCCGACTCAGTGCCATCCGTAACCCATAGATCACGGTCGGTGGTTGCGGTTTTAGCCGTGAAATAAAGTCGACCACCAGCCGCAACCAGGTCTTCAGGTTCGCTGGCACGTAAACCCGCGTAAAGATCGCTGATCATCATAGTGCCCGCGGCGGTGCCGTCCGATTTCCACAGTTCACGCCCGTTTACGCCATCGTCGGCGCTGAAAAAAAGGGTTTCACCCAGCACCGTGAGATGATCCGGTGCAACGTTCGGCCTCGGGCTAATATTTTTGACCAGGCCTGTCTCACCACTGGCAATTACATACTTCCATAGCTCTCTGCCGGAGAGGCCGTCATTCGCCACAAAATAAAGTACACCGTTGATTTCGACGAACTGCTGTGGACGCGATCCCTGTTCCAGGCGATTGATATCCTTGACCCGGTAAGTACTCGCTGAAGATCCATTCGAGCGCCACAATTCGAGTCCCGACTGACCATCATCTGCAGCGAAGTAAAACGTCTCATTCAAGTCTGATGGTGATTGATTTGCGCTATCACAACTCGCTAGGAATACAAAGAGCAATGAAATAAGGGTGTAGGTGATAGCGAGGGAATGAATTGAATGATCCTTCACGGGGAGAAGTCCTTGTGATTCAAAACGGCATGCTAGCGGCGATACAGGGTACTGTCAAATCAGCGCTAGCGGCTAAACCGGCGTTGCTGAAATGGATCGCTTTCAGGTTTAATCTGACAGGTAATACTCAACCGTTGATACGACGCGGATTTTCTTGATATGAGGATTGTTTTTGTCTCGTTCGCTGATACTGAACTGACCCTGCGAGGCACTTTTGATCTTGCCAAGTTTGCTGTCAGAGTCTGATGCAAATTTCTCAGCGACTTCCCTGGCCTTTCTGGTGGCCTGTTCGATCATTTCCGGTTTAATTTCATTCAGTCGGGTAAAGATATATTCGGTCTGTGATTGATAATTATCCCCGGTAAAGACAATGCCCTGCTGGCCCAGCTCCGACAATGAACTCATCACCGATCTTACCGCACCAATGTTACTGGAATAAACGGTTACGCTCTGCACCGCAGTGTAGCGGAATTCTGGTTTGGCACTATTGCCGTATTGATTGGCCGATTTATCGGTAATAGCCGGAGAGGCCAGGGTGATTTCTTCAGGACTGATGCTGTTACTGGCAAGAAAGGTCTTTATCTGTGCAGTGTTTTTCTGGATCGATTTGTACAGGCTATCCAGTTCATTGGCCGTTACTGAAAATTGAATCGGCCAGATCACAATATCGGCTTCAAACTCCCTTTCAGACAGACCTTTTACCGTTACGCTGCGATCATACTGCTTAAATTCAAGCGCTGCTTTTCCCAGTAGATAGCCGAGGGTGCTCAATCCGGCGAATATAAAAACGCCGATGATGAAAGCACTGGCTTTGTAATTCTGTTGCACGAGAGTCTCCTTCGGTTGTCTGAGCCAGCTTCAGCGTATCAAGGCACGGTGAGGATTATACGACCATTATCGCGCCCAACAGCCCGTGTAATTCGCCTTCGATTACACGGGCTGCAAACGGACGCTGCTGTATCAATGCGGCTAAAGTTTGTTGAGTTCCTGAACCACCAGATCACCAAAGGCATCGGTATTGATCATCTTCACGCCACTGCCGGGCTTGGATAAATCGGGTGTTGAAAAGCCTTGGGCATACACGCTCTGGATCGCTTTCCATACATTCTGTGATTCTTCCAGCATACCGAAACTGTGTTCCAGCATCATCGCGACGGAACCGATCATGGAGTAAGGGTTAGCGATATTTTTACCGGCGATATCGGGGGCGGAGCCATGTGAAGGTTCGTAATAGGCAGTGCCATCACCCAGGCAGGCAGAAGGCATCAGGCCGAGAGAGCCCAGAATGCCACCGCCCTGATCGCTCAGGATATCGCCAAACATATTTTCCATCACCATCACGTCGAACTGGTTAGGATCCAGACAGAGCAGGGTCGCAGCCGAGTCAACCAGCTGATGTCTGACTTCAACTTCCGGGTAATTAGGCGCGATTTCTTCCACGATTTGATTCCACAGTACGCTCGATTTGAGCACGTTGCTTTTATGGATATTGTGCAGCACCTTTTTGCGCTGCATCGCCTGTTTGAACGCGAAATCAATGATCTGAGCAATCTGCTTTTCATCGTATTCGAGGGTTTCGCGAACATAGCGCAGGCCCTGTTCATTCACGCCGGTTTCCTTGCTGCCGAAATACAGGCCGCCCACCAGTTCACGAATCATCAGGATATCGATGCCTTCACCGACGATTTCGGGCTTCAGCGGCGAAAAATGGGCCAGACTCTTGGGCAGGTAGACCGGGCGCAGATTGGCATAGGTATTCAGGTGTTTGCGCAGCGGTAAAATAGCACCACGTTCGGGTTGCATATCGACCGGAATCTTCTGGGTTTCTTCGTAACTGAGGCCAACCGGGCCTTTTAAAACGGCGTCAGCTTCATCACAGATTTTTTTAGTTTCATCCGGAAACGCATTGCCGACTTTAAAATACGCGCTGGCTCCAAAGTCTGCGTGAATCAGTTCAAACTGAATATCTTTGTTGCGGGCTTCCACGGCTTTAAGCACTTTAACCGCTTCTTTCATGCATTCCGGGCCGATGGCGTCGCCATCCAGCAGAGCAATTTTGTATTTTTTCATAACTATATAATTTAAAGGTTAGTGTTAATAATCAGTAAACTGTTTATCTCAGGTCGCGCTATTTTACAGTAACGGTGCGGATTCTGATTCATTTTTATCATAAAAAAAGGCGGGAGTACGGCTTTCTGCGGTTAGAAAGCTGTGTCCCCGCCCCGTATGCTGTGATTTTCTTGTCTGTGCAATTCGGTGATGAACCAGAGTGGTCCATCCCCGAAACAGTTTTAGCTGTTGGCGTAACCCAGAGCCTGCAGCGCCGCTTTGACTTCGTCAAGGATAGCCGGGTCATCGATAGTGGCGGGCATTTTCCACTCGGTGTTATCGGCGATGCTGACCATGGTGCCGCGCAGGATTTTTCCGGAGCGGGTTTTGGGCAGACGCTTGACGATTCGGGCCTGCTTGAACGCAGCAACCGGCCCGATCTGGTCACGCACGCGCTTGATCAGTTCCTTGATGATGTCTTCTTCAGGGCGGTCGACACCAGATTTCAGGACCACCAGGCCGAGTGGCATCTGACCCTTGAGTGCATCGGCCACACCGATGACCGCACATTCGGCCACATCTGGATGTCCGGACAGCACTTCTTCCATCGCGCCGGTGGAGAGGCGATGGCCGGCAACGTTGATCACGTCATCGGTACGGCTCATGATCCACAGGTAGTTATCGGCGTCCTTGAAGCCGGCATCGCCGGTCAGGTAGTAGCCTTCGTACTTGGATAGATAGGCATCAATAAAGCGCTGATCATTGCCCCACAGGCTGGGCAGACAGGATGGTGGTAACGGCAGTTTGATGACGATATTACCCATTTCACCGGCCGGCATCTGCGCGCCTTCTTCGGACAGAATCTGTACATCGTAGCCGGGCATCGCGACGGTTGGGGAGCCGGGCTTGATCGGCAGTTCTTCGATACCGAGCGGATTGGCGGCAATGCCCCAGCCGGTTTCGGTCTGCCACCAGTGGTCAACCACCGGCTTGTTGAGTTTTTCACGCGCCCAGAACAGGGTGTCAGGGTCGCAACGCTCACCGGCCAGAAACAGCGACTGCATGCAGGACAGATCGTATTTTTTCAGGTACTCACCATTCGGATCTTCTTTCTTGATCGCACGGAATGCGGTCGGTGCAGTAAATAGAATTTTAACCTTATGCTCGCTGATCACGCGCCAGAAAGCGCCCGGATCAGGTGTGCCGACCGGTTTGCCTTCGTACATGATGGTGGTGCAGCCTTTCAGCAGCGGGGCGTAGACGATATAGCTGTGGCCAACCACCCAGCCCACATCGGAAGCGGCCCAGTACACATCACCGGGTTCAACGTTATAGATGTTTTTCATTGACCAGTGCATGGCGACCGCATGTCCACCGTTATCACGGATTACGCCCTTGGGCTGGCCGGTGGTGCCGGAGGTGTACAGGATATACAGCGGATCGGTCGCGGCGACGGGGACGCAGTCGGCCGGAGTGGCGGCAGCGGCTTCGCTATCCCAGTCGTAGTCGCGTCCTTGCTGCATGCTGGCCGTGGCCTGAGGTCTGGCTTTTAATACGCAGGCGGTGACCTTGTGTTTGGCCAGACGCATGGCTTCGTCCAGCAACGGCTTGTATTCAACCACGCGACCGGGTTCGATACCGCAACTGGTGCTGACGATGATATTCGGTTTGGCATCGTCGATCCGGGTGGCCAGCTCATTTGCGGCAAAGCCGCCGAATACCACCGAGTGGATTGCGCCGATACGCGCACAGGCCAGCATCGCAACCGCCGCTTCGGGAATCATCGGCATATAGATGATGACTCGATCGCCTTTTCTGGCACCGAGTTTAACCAGTACACCGGCAAAGCTGGCAACCTGCTGTTGCAGCTCTGCATAGGAAATTTTGCGTTGTTGTTTGGTAATCGGTGAATCGTAGATGATGGCGGTCTGATTGCCACGTCCGGTTTCTACATGACGATCCACGGCGTTGTAACAGGTATTGATTTCGGCACCAGGAAACCAGCGTGGAACTGGCTTTGCCTGCATGTCGAGTACCCGGTCCCATTTTTTAATCCAGTGCAGGCCTTCGGCAGCTTCGCCCCAGAAGGTTTCCGGATCGGTAATGGATTGCTGGTAAATTTCGTTGTAACTAGTCATGGTTCTGTCTCCTCGGTCTCTGGTTTTTATAGGCGTTTAGCACGAAGCAGCACGATATAGAAAGAAGGGAAAAACAGTATTCAGATTTAAAATGAATAGCTAACGTCAATACTGCGGGTCAGGGGCTGGGCCCTGACATCCGGGTCAACCGTTACTATCAAGCTTAATCTTCGTATCCTTCGTGTGATTCGTTTTACAAATTTCTGATCGTTGTTGATCAGTTTTTTAGTTGGTATCAGTTATTTTAATGGTAATTCGGTGTGGCTGAGTATGATGCCATCGTGATCGGCATACACGTAGTCGCCCGGTTTAAACGTAACCCCGGAAAAAGTAACGGACATATCGATAAAGCCCATATTCTTTTTTTCGCTTTTCTTCGGGTGAGTGCCCAGAGCTTTAACTCCGATCGGCATACGGCTGATGTCGTCGCTATCGCGGATCAGTCCATACATGATGACGCCGGCCCAGCCATTATCGACGCCTTTCTGTGCCAGCAGGTCACCCAGCATCGCACAACGTTTTGAGCCACCCGCATCGACCACGAGTACACGCCCATGGCCGGGTTCAGACAGCTGTTCACGTACTTTGGAGTTGTCTTCAAAGCATTTGATGGTGCTTACCGGGCCATAAAAAGCGGCCAGTCCGCCGAAGCTTAGATAGCCGGGTTCGACGATCTCCAGCTGATCGGAGTAATCATCGCACAGGTCTGCTGTTTTAAAGTTTATTGTGCTCATTCGCAGTTTTCCGTTAAAGCGTAAATGTTTTTAAATCTAATTTTGGTGGAATAGGGAAAGACATCATGATAGCGGTGATCGTGTATGTCCTGCTGCACTGATTTCCAATAGTCGGCATTAAAAAGCTCACTCGCATGCGCTACGATGAGTTTGCGCAGTTGCAGATTACCGGTCATGAATTGCAGGAACTCTTCCGGGAATACGTCGTGATCACCGATTGGATACCAGGGTTCGGATGACATTTCCTGTTCTTCGGTCATGGCTTCGGGGATATGACGGAAGTTCATATCGGTCATGAATTCGATTTCATCGTAATCGTAGAAGATGACGCGCCCATGACGCGTGACTCCGAAATTTTTCAGCAGTAGATCACCGGCGAAGATATTGGCTGCAGCCATATCCTTGATCGACTGGGCATAATCCAGCGTGACCGCTTCCAGATCCTGGATATTCGGATTCGCCAGATACAGGTTAAGTGGCTCCAGGCGGCGTTCAATATACAGGTGACGGATGATCAGCATGTTGTCTTCGATTTCCATACTGGAGGGGATTTTATCTTTGAACTCATCCATCAACTCTTTCGAGATCCGATCCAGCGGGAATGCGGCGTAGGAGTATTCCAGCGTATCGGCCATGCGCCCGACGCGGTCATGCATCTTGATGATCAGGTATTTTTCCTTGACCCGTTCGCGCGTGGTTTTCTTGGGCGGCGCAAAGCGATCGTTGATGACCTTGAATACATACGGGTAGGAGGGCAGGTTGAACACGGTCATGACCATGCCCTTGATACCGGGTGCGATTTCCAGCTGATCGGAGGAATGGCGCAGATGATGCAGGAAATTTCGGTAAAATTCAGTTTTGCCCTGCTTTTGCAGGCCGATCGAGGTATAGATGTCGGCCTTCGATTTGGCCGGCAGCATACGCAGCAGAAACTCTACTACCGCGTTCGGTGTCTGCGTATCGACCATAAAGTAACTACGCGCAAAACTGAACAGGTTGGTGATGTCATCCCATTCGTGGATCAGTGCATCGACATAGATGGCCCCTTTTTCATTGTTCAACAGGGGTAGTGCGAAGGGGATAATTTCATCGCCATTTACGCCCATGCCGATGATGTAGCCTGCCTTGTTACGGAAAAAAATACAGGTCAGTATGCGGATCTGGAAATGGATACGGAATTTGAGTTTGGGCAGGATTTCCTTTTTGATGCAGCATACGATACGGCGCACATCGCGGTTCAGATCTTCGTACGGCAGCGACAGTTGATGCAGCTGTAAAATCTTGCGCACAGTGCGGGTCAGGCCGTCACGCGTGGGATAAAGCCCGATATAGGTCGGCCGCTCATCATCCATGTATTCGGTGGAAAGCGTTGGGCGAACAAAGATATTATCGTTGTTGTAGTTGCGCCGGTGAAACAGGGTGGTGAACACCGAATTGAAAAAGGTTTCAGCCAGTTCTGGCTGTTTATGCTGATACAGCAGGTGAACATATTCTATTTTCACCTCTTTCCATAAGGCTTCGTCAAACTGTTCCAGATCGAACTGTTGTTTCAGTTCACTGATGGCTTCATCTACGCGCTGGGTATACAGGGTAATACGTTTTTTAGCAGACTGGCTGTCCTGCGGCCAGTCACATTGTTCAAAGCGCTGACGTGCACCACGAGTGATTTCGAGAAAGATCCGATAATGTTTATCAAAACCCTGCAGGGTAGTACGGGCGATTAACTGGGCAGCATTTTGCATATTAATAGAGCCGTGTGAGAGCAAAAAAAGAAGTGATCAAAACTTGAAACTACCGGCACGTGATGGGCGATTTAAGTGCTGTCGACTGGCCTGCAGTGATTTGCCTGCATGGCTGGTTTGTGGATGTGTTAGCGGTTGAGCTCTAATCATAGTATGACTGTGTGCTGGATATAATTAAGGATACTAAAAAAAGAACTCAGAAATTAACTTTGAGGCCACTTAAAAGCAACCTTAATAGTAGCAGCTGCAGGCTTTTTATCTAAATACTCTGTATTGAAAATATAAATCAGTTAGTATTTATAGGCGCAAAAACTAGATGAATATGTGCGAAAGTGATTAAATAGCCAGGGTTCACCACGAGTACTAATTTAATGAGCAAGTTTGTTTTCAGAGTATTGATTCTCCAGCTTTTTTTGATTGCCAGCCCGTTACAGGCACTGGAAGATCAGGGGCTTAGTTCGATCATGTCGATCATCGATAAGGCGGTGGAAGAATTCAGCAAGGTCACTCAGGATCAGGAATTGCCCGAACCGGATAAGCTGGCCAAAACGAAATCAACTTCATCCACCATCGTTAACCTGGCACGTACTCTGGGCAAGCTGAGCTATTCACGCCTGCAATGCGGTCAGGCCGATGTGCTGGCCGAGTTTACTCAGCGCGTACAGAATATGCCGGCCGATTTCCGTGACCCGATGCGCGATGCTTTTCAGCTTGGGTTCGATAAAAGCAAGGCGGAAACCGCACTGCTTTCTGCGGATGAGTGTGAACGCCTGACCCAGTCACGTACTCTGGGTGAGAAAAAGCTGGAAGCCAATGTCGAAGAGCTGCCGCAGGAGACGCCGCTAAAAGAGGTGGAAAAACCGAAACCGGTGGTCGACCCGAAGCTTAAGCATCTGCGCCTGGCCGAGCTGACGGGACAACTGGCCTACAAAAGAAAATTCTGCGGTGATAATAAAGTGATCAATCGCGACTTTAATGAAGTTATTTCCAACATGCCGCAGGAGTTTCAGGAAGAGGCAAAGGCGTCCTACTGGAAAGGCTATCAGCATGGCAAACGCCTGAATTCGAGCTTGAGCAAGCAGGGCTGCCTGTAAAAATCCCGATCCATAATCTTAATTGCCAGTACCCTTTATCCCGTAGACGCTACGGGATGATGCCAGCCCATCGCATAATCCCATAGTCCATCATCCTGCTCGTGCGCTTGCAGTATGCTTATCTATCCGACTTAGGCTTTAGTCTCTTACCTGAAATCGGTATCAATGCTATTTTCATCAGCCGATGCGAACTGCTGCTTTTTCCGATTTGAATCTATGCTGTTAACAAGTCCAGTTATTAAAGCCATCCTGACCTTTTCCTTGAGTATCCTGCTGGCGGGTGTGTCGGCCTGTGGAGGTGGTGGTGGTGATAGTGCGCCGGTTGTGCCGCTCCAGTCATTCCAGCGTATCGCACATTTTCCGGTCTATCTGAATAGCCAGTATGAGCATAAAACCTCTGCGCAGATGGTGGCTGCGACGGTGGATGGCAATACGCTGGTGTATACCGACCGGGCGCTGGAAGGCATCGGGCTGGTGGATATACGGAATCCAGCGGCACCGGCTAAATCGGTTATCATCCCGCTCGGGGCTGAGCCGACGGCCGTGGTGGTGCGTGGCGACCAGCTGCTGGTGACGCTGGACACTTCACTCGATTTTGTCAATGTCAGTGGCAAACTGGTGCTGATCGATCTGATTACGCGGCAACAGCAGGGTAGCATCGAGCTGAGCGGGCAACCGGATGCGATGGCGTTATCGCCGGATGGGCGCTTTGTCGCGATCGTGATCGAAAACCGGCGTGACCCGAACCTGAATAATGGCGAATCGGTCCAGGCGCCAGCCGGTCTGCTACAGATTGTCGATGTTTCTGGCGCGCTGGCGGAGTGGGCCAGCACTGAGGTCAGCCTGACTGGGCTGGCCGGGTTGCTGGCGGATGATCCCGAGCCGGTATCGGTCGATATCAATAGCAATAATATTGCAGTAGTCACGCTACAGAAAAATAACCACATCGTACTGGTGAACTTGAGCGATGGCTCGGTGCTACGCCATTTCAGTGCCGGCCAGCTTGATTTTAAGCAGGTGGATCTGAAGCAGGATGGAGTGATTGCGATGAGCCAGAATCAGGCCGGGGTTTTACGCGAACCGGATGGCGTGCGCTGGCTCGACACCGAGCGTTTTGCCACGGCCGATGTGAAGGGCGGTCATGGCGGGTTTACCATCTTTGATCGCAACGGCAAGGTACTGTTTGAACCCGCCGAAAACTTTAGCCACATCGTTGCACAGCACGGGCATTTCCCGGAGCGGCTGTCCGCAACCAAACGCCTGCAGTCGGAAAGCCTGGAATTTGTGCAGTATGCGGATCAGGCCTTGCTGCTGGTCGGTTTTGAGCGTGCGGGTGCGCTACTGGTATATCGCCTGAGTGCAAATAATCGCGTCGAGTTTGTGCAGCTACTGCCTTCCGGGGTGAGTCCGCATGGATTGCTCGCGCTCCCCGGGCGTGAGTTGCTGGTATCCGCCGCCAGCGACGATGATCGCAATCAACATATCCGCTCCGGCCTGACTCTCTACCAGTTACAGCAGGGTGCTGTGGCGTATCCAACGATCGTTTCCGGCACCGATGCGGATGGTCTGCCGATCGGCTTCGGCGCTTTATCCGGACTAGCCATGGATGCGCTGGATAGCTCGATTGCGTACACCTTAGCGGATGCATTTTACCGCTCCAGCCGCATCTTCGAGCTGGATATTTCGCGCTCACCTGCGCTGATCCGGCGTGCCATCGTGATCACGGATAGCAAGGGTGTGCTGGTGGCAGAAAATGTGGGTATGGTGAATGCGGATGACGTCAACAGCGTCAATATCGATCCGGAAGGTATCACCCGTGCCGCTGCCGGCGGCTTCTGGATTGCTGCCGAAGGCAAGGGCGACTGGACTGGCAGCCCGGCTTTTGAGTATCCAAACTATCTGCTGCGCGTATCCAGCGCAGGGGTGATCGAGCAACTGGTCAAACTGCCGGATGCAGTAGCACAGCGCCAGCGCGATGCGGGTTTTGAAGGCGTGGCGTCGGTGATGGATGGCAATGTCGAGATGCTGTACGTTGCGTTTCAGGGCGAGTGGGATGGTGATACCAGCAACTTTGTGCGCATCGGCCAGTACAATACGCTCACCGATGCGTGGAAGTTTTTTAATTATGCACTGGATCGTGTTGACCCGGCGCTTGGCGGTAAGGTCGGTCTATCCGATATTTGCGCACTGAGTAATCAGGAACTCATCGTCATCGAGCGCGACAATAACAGTGGACTGCGAGCCGGCATCAAACGCCTGTATAAGTTTTCGATCGCCGGGCTGGAAGCGGAGACCGACGATGGGACTAAAAATGTACATTTTCCGGAGCTCAACAAGGTACTGGTGGTGGATCTGCTGGATCGGTTGAAAGCGACCGGCGGCGCGGTTCTGGAAAAGATCGAGGGGGTCACGCTGACGCCGGATGGGACGCTGCTGATCGTTAACGATAACGATGGTGTCGGTCGATCGAATGGAGAAACGCAGCTATTGCGCTTGAAGGGTCTGCTCTAACTGATGCATACTCAATCTGACACCTTTTATATAATTTGATCATAACCATGAGCAGTGTCAGTTTCCCTCCCGCACGCCTGGCCTGGACTATCTGGGGTCTTGGAGCTGCGCTCTATCTGTTTGCCTTTTTTCAGCGCGTCGCACCGGGGGTAATGACCACCGAGCTGAGTGCTGATTTCGCTCTGACCGCGTCTGCGCTGGGCAATCTATCGGCGTTTTATTTTTACAGCTATGTCGCGATGCAGATCCCGACCGGTATTCTGGCCGATGTGTGGGGCCCGCGCCGACTGCTCACCAGCGGGGCGATGGTGGCCGCGGTTGGCACCCTGTTTTTCGCGTTTTCCGACAGTCTGTTGCTGGCGTCGCTGGGACGCTTTCTGATTGGCGGTTCAGTGGCGGTGGCTTTTGTGTGTATGTTGAAGCTGTCGCACCACTGGTTTGTACCGCGTCAGTTTGCGCTTGCCTCCGGCCTGGCGCTATTCATCGATATTGTCGGTGCGGTGTTTGCCGGGGTACCACTGCACTGGCTGGTGGTGGATTATGGCTGGCGTCCGGTGATGGCAGTTTCCGCTGTTTTTCCGTTTCTGGTCGGTATTCTGATCTGGCTGTATGTACGTGATGATCCAGCAGAAAAAGGCTTTCAAACCCATATTACGCATGCCGTGTCGCCACCTCAGCGTCCCTGGTCGCGCGCCATCAGCGGTCTGCTGGAAGTTTTCCGTTACCGTAATACCTGGCTGCTGATGCTGGTTCCGGGCGGTGCGGCGGGTAGTATTCTGACTTTTTCCGGCCTCTGGGGCGTACCATTTTTAACCACCCATCATGCCATGAGCAAAGGCGATGCCGCCGCCGTCTGTTCGGCGATGCTGATCGCCTGGGCCATCGGCGGGCCGGTATTTGGAGCGCTGTCCGACCGGCTGGGATTGCGCCGGCCGCTGTATATTGCCGGTAGCGCCGTCATTACGCTGTGCTGGGGATTGATTGTGCTATGGCCGGATATGCCGCTCAGCTTACTGGTGGGCGTACTGATACTGTCCGGGTTTGCCTCCGGCTGTATGATTATTGGCTTTGCGTTTGCCAAGGAGTCGGTACCGGGTCGGCTGGCGGGAACCGTTTCCGGGGTGGTCAATATGGGGGTGATGATGGGCCCGATGTTTCTGCAGCCAGCGGTGGGCTGGATGCTGGATCGTGGCTGGCAGACCGAACTACTGCATGGCGTCAGGGTGTTTGGGGTATCCGCCTATCAGGGTGGCTTTGTGCTGTTACTGGCATGGGCAGGCGCTTCATTGCTGCTGATCATGTTTACCCACGAAACGGGGGCGACTCAGGCAGCACATTAGGGGACTGCCTGATTCAGCGTTGCGGCTACTGAGAGTAAACTAATGCCTGGAGCCTGTCGGACGGCGCTGGTTTTAAACAGTTGATGTTTGTTACCATGTTTATTCCGGTGTACAGGTTCGCTATGTACTACACTTAATCACCTCACACTAACCAGGGAGCAGATGATGAAATTAACCAAAGTAGCACATAAAGCCGCCGCAGAAGCCAGTCAGGCACTGGGTGCCAAGTTTACCGAAGAAGAGCTGGAAATGGTCACTTCAATCATTGCCAAGGCGATGGAAAAAGCGGTGGATGAAGTGAGTAAGCAGCATGCAGAAGCCTGTGGCGATTTCCTCAACCATGAGGTTGATCTGGCGCATAAAATGCGAGAAGAAATTGAGCGTAAACGAATTGCATTACTGGCCAATCTATCCAGCCTGCGCTAGGACTCGCACACGCTTAAACGAAGCCACTCCCAGGCTTCAGCGGTGCATGCCGAACACTGGCCGATGACATGACCGAGCCGTCTGATCGTTGATACACTATTTCTCCCCTCAGCCGGCAATTGCGGATATCCCGCCGGTGCTGCCAAACCCGTTACAGCATCATCCTCATCCACTCGCGTTGCAGGCCAGTCAGCAACTGATGCAACGGTTACAGCAGCATACAGAACTATCGAAATCACTTTTTCTGCGCGCTAACGGCAAGATGTTTGGTGTGCTGGTGGTGCGGGACGCGTGCGGAAAGTATGGCTTTCTAAGTGCCTTTTCCGGCCAGCTCAACCAGCAGTGGCTGCTGGCGGGGTTTGTGCCACCGGTGTTTGACATCGAGCAGCGGCAGCACTTGCTGGCGGCAGGGGAAGCGCGCCTGGCGCAGATGACGCATCAGATCGAGCAGCTTGCCGGCAGTCCGGCCCGGGCCGCTTCTCTGCAGCAGCGGCTCGATCTGGAGCAGCAACAGGCAAAGGCTCAGCAGGCGTTAAAGGCGCGCCATCAGCACAATCGGCTTGAACGTCAAGCAGCGCGGGTCGCGGCTCAACTTAATGAGCCGCGCCTGCAGCAACTGTCGCTGCTAAGTCAGCACGACAAGCGTGAATGGAAGCAGTGCAAACAGTTCTGGGATGACAAGATCAGCCTGGCACAGCAGGCTTTCGAGCGTGCATTTGAGCAGCCGATAAATACCCTGATGGAACAGCGTAAAAGTCTTTCCCGGTCGCTCCACCATCAGGTATTCGATCAGTACCATCTGCACAGTTTTGGTGGTGAAACTAGCACCATGCAGGCGCTATTTGGTGAGCGGGCGCCCCCCGGTGGTGCGGGCGATTGCGCGGCGCCCAAATTGTTGCAGTATGCCCAGCGTCATTATCTAATACCGGTTGCATTAGCAGAGTTCTGGTGGGGTGCTGAGCCGCTAACAGAGGTGCGTCATCATGGCAATTTTTATCCACCGTGTCGGGGTAAATGCGAGGTTATTCTGCCCTTCATGCTACAGGGACTGAAACTGAAACAGCGCTTTGAGGATGTACCGGATAACGCGCCTGAACCGGAGTTGGTGTATGAAGATGCGAGTTTGCTGGTACTGAATAAACCGGCCGGGATGTTATCGATACCGGGTAAACAGGCGCGTGATTCGGTATTGGGCTGGCTACAGCGGCGCTATCCGCAGGCAACTGGGCCGCTACTGGTACACCGGCTGGATATGGCGACATCCGGATTATTACTGGTGGCCAAAACGGGTGCCGTGCATAAACACCTGCAACGGCAGTTTATCCGGCGCACGATTAAAAAGCGTTATGTGGCGATTTTGTCGCGTGCGCTCGATCAGCAGGAATGCCGCATCGAACTGCCATTACGGGTCGATCTGGATGACCGCCCACGTCAGATGGTGTGTTATCAGCATGGCCGGCAGGCGATTACGGATGTGCGTGTTATCGCAACGGATGGGCACACCAGTCGGGTCTATTTTTATCCGCTGACCGGGCGCACGCATCAGCTGCGCGTGCACGCCGCACATGCGCTGGGACTGGCGGCGCCGATCGTGGGCGATGCGCTGTACGGTACGCAGCAGCAGAGACTGATGCTGCATGCCGAAAGGATTAGTTTTGAGCACCCGTTAACAGCGGAAAGGATAGAGCTTGCCTGCGCGGTACCGTTTTAACATGACTGATAAAGTAATGTCGGCGCAGAATCCCTGAAATACATCGGGCTGTTTACGGTTTTATTAGCACGGCATTTGAATCAATGTTTAACCGGAGAAACCTATCGTGGAGCCGCAAGACTCTAATTTTGATGCTGCTGTCGAGGCTCATGATCGAGAGATACAGAAGCGTAAGCTGGACATCTGGGTGGGTGCTGAACCGACCTTTACCAATCGGCTGTCGCAGAATCCCGAGTGGCTCAGCGATGCGCTGGGCAAAACCAAGTACGGCTATGCACTGGGCGTTCTTCGGCGCCTGAAACAGCAGCATGCCAACGCTCTGATCCTGCGCACGCTGGGGCGACAGTATGCAAATGAAGATTATCCACGCTGGAATCTGGGGCTATATCAGCGCCGCGACGGGCAGCCACTCGCCATCGGGCTCCCTGCAGATCCGTTGATCAGTGAGCACACCGCGACGGCCCAAACGCTCACCGACTTCTGGCATCAACTGCAGCCTTTACTGGATAGTGAGGGCTGGCATGCGCGCAGCTTTGAGCTGCAGCAGCCGATGGGAATGCGGATTTTATTACGCATCGATCAACAGCCATTCGATACCGATAGCCAGCGCGATCCACGCCTGGGCCGACCCTCGATACAGGATCATCCGGTACCCATCAGCGGTGCTGAGGATGATCTGGCCAGCGAGGGTTTCTATCTCGTTACCCTCGGTATGCTGGCGGATAAGCAGGAGCCGCTGCGATTCCATCCCTGTATCGAAATCCCGGCCTTTGCGACAGTGGCCCTGTTTATGGATTTTTTACAGCGCGTCGCACAGGCGGCCCAGCACAGCGGACTGCAAAGCCTGATCTGGCGAGGCTTTCCTCCACCGGTCGATGAACATATCGCGTGGACTACGATTACCCCAGATCCCGCAGTGGTCGAGGTGAATCAGGCTCCGGCAAGCTGTGTCAGCGAGTTCCTGCAATCCAACCGGCAGCTGTTTGCACTGGCTGCAGAAGAAAGTCTGGCCCCTTATCGTCTGCAGTATACCGGTCAAATCTCGGATAGTGGTGGTGGCGGACAGTTTACCTTGGGTGGCCCTGACCCGTTACGCAGCCCATTCTTCAAAGCACCTCAGTTGTTGCCACGCCTGATACGTTATCTGAATAATCATCCGGTGCTGTCTTACTGGTTTGCGCCGTCTTATCTGGGCAGTTACAGCCAGTCGCCACGTGCGGATGAAAACGTGCGTGAGTCGTTGAGTGAGCTTGGATTGGCGCTGTACCATCTATCCAGGGTTGAGCATCCTGAGCCGGAGTTTATCTGGCGCAGCCTGAGCCCGTTTCTGGTGGATACCTCGGGCAACGCGCATCGCAGTGAACTTAATATAGAAAAGCTGTGGAACCCTTATCTGCCGGGCCGAGGTTGCCTGGGGCTGGTCGAGTTCAGAGCGTTTCGAATGTCACATGATGCCGAAAGCATGACCTCGATTGCGCTGCTATTGCGCTCCATTGTGGCAATGCTGAGTGAACGCGATGTCCGGCCTGAGCTGGTGGACTGGGGCAGTCGCCTGCATGACCGCTTTTCGCTGCCGTTTTATCTGCGCCAGGATCTGGATCAGGTGCTGCAGGAACTGGACGATGCCGGGTTGCATCCGGGTGCGGCGGTGACCCAGCGGATCGGTGATGATAGTTCCCGTCTGCTGGGGCAGATTGAGTTTAGCGGGGTACGCCTGGAAGTCAGCCAGGCGCTGGAATTCTGGCCTTTGCTGGGTGATGCGGCAACGCATACCGGGGGATCACGGCTGGTCGATGCGAGTACCAGTCGCCTGCAGGTGACACTGCGCGCCACGGCCAACCCTGATGCTGCGACGGACCTGCGGGACTGGATATTGATGGCCGCTAGTTACCGCTTGTCGCTGCGTGCAGAACAGCACGACAATGAAACCGTTTATGTGAAGGGCGTGCGTTATCGAAGTTTCGAACCGTTTGCCGGTCTACATCCCGGCATCGGCGCGCAGGGCCCTATCGTGCTGTACCTGATTGGACCGGCAGCAGAAACCGGTTTACGTATCACTCTGCATGAATGGCAACCTCAAAGATTGCCTTACGATGGGCTGCCGGTATCGGTGGAACAGGCCAAACAACGTATCTATGAACGCTTTGTGGTGGAACAGATCCGGCGCGCGGAATTTCCTCCGGCACTTGCCCCGCCAGCAGGTGCACAGACGGATTACTGTCTAGATTTACGGCGTTGTTAAAGTGCTGCTGCAGATGTTCCAGAGGTTTACTCCGTCAGGGATGTGCGGTTTACCTGACGGATGGACGGGACTACTGCTTGAGGCGATAACCGGTCTTGAACATCCACCACACCAGTGCACTGCAAAGGCTGAGAAACAGCAGGATAACGCTCAGGCTGATGCCGACATTGACGTCTGAAACTTCAAAAAAACTCCAGCGGAAACCGCTTACCAGATACAGCACCGGGTTAAACAGGGTGATGGTCTGCCACATCGGCGGTAGCATACTGACCGAATAAAAGGTGCCACCGAGAAACACCAGTGGAGTGATCACCAGTAGCGGCACGATCTGCAGTTTTTCAAAGTTGGTCGCCCACAGCCCGATGATAAAGCCGAACAAACTGAAAGAGATACAGGTCAGGATCAGGAAGGTCACCATCCAGACCGGATGCGCGATCTGCAGGTCGACAAAAAAGCCGGCAGTAAGCAGGATGATCAAGCCGATAATCAGGGACTTGGTCGCTGCTGCGCCGACATAGCCGATCAGTATTTCATAGAACGAGATGGGGGCGGACATCACTTCATACACGGTGCCGGTAAACTTCGGGAAGAAGATACCAAACGACGCGTTTGAGACGCTTTGTGTCAGCAGCGACAGCATCATCAGGCCGGGTACGATGAATGAGCCGTAGGGAACCCCTTCGATGGCTTCAATGCGTGAACCGATGGCAGAGCCGAACACGATAAAATACAGTGCGGTCGACAGAACCGGGGACGCGATACTCTGAAACAGGGTGTTCCAGGTGCGCAACATTTCGTATTTATAGATGACTTTTATGGCCTGGATATTCATCAGCGTGCGCGCACCAGGTTTACGAAGATATCCTGTAGCGAACTCTGTGTCGTGTTCAGGTCTTTCATCGACAGGCCTGCACCATGCATGGCCTGCAGCAGGGCGGTGATGCCGGTGCTGTTGCTCTGCGTATCGTAGGTATAGGTCAGCTGCTGGCCATCGGGGGATAATTCCAGCGCATAGCTCAACATCGATTCGGGCAGGTGCTGGATCGGTTCCTTGAGCTCGATAATCAGTTTCTTTTGCCCCAGTTTTTGCATCAGGATATGTTTTCCTTCCACCAGCAATAGCTCTCCGCCATGCATGATACCGACACGATCCGCAATTTCTTCTGCCTCTTCGATGTAATGTGTGGTCAGAATGATAGTGACGCCGGATTCACGCAGGCGATGCACGATCTGCCACATATCTTTACGTAGCTCAACATCGACACCGGCCGTGGGTTCATCCAGAAACAGAATCTGCGGCTGATGTGACAGCGCCTTGGCAATCAGCACGCGCCGTTTCATGCCGCCGGAAAGGGTGCGCAGCTCGCTGTTGCGCTTGTCATACAGCGACAGGTCCTTGAGCAATTTTTCAAGATAGGCCGGGTCGGGCTTTTTGCCGAACAGACCTCGACTGAAACAGAGCGTATTCCACACCGTATCAAACGCCGCCAGGGTCAGTTCCTGTGGCACCAGTCCGATGCGTGAACGGGTCTGGCGAAAATCATCGATAATGTCAAAGCCATCCACCGTTACGTGGCCGTTGGTGGGTGAGACCAGCCCACAGATGATCGAAATCAGGGTGGTTTTTCCGGCCCCATTAGGACCGAGCAGGGCGAGGATTTCGCCCCTTTTAATATCCAGATTGATCTGCTTCAGGGCTTGATGCCCACCTTCATAGGTTTTGGAAAGGCCAGAAATTGAAATAATTGTTGTCATGGCTGAATCATACTGGATAAGCGGAGGATACGGCTAGCGGCAGGCACATGTTTTATTGCGGGTTTTATCCAGATGGGTTAAGCGGTCGGTTGAAATTGTGTTGTAGCACTAAACGCTATATAGTTTTTACTTCGCTTTTAGTGCATCCTCAGGATTAAAGCCCGATGAGTAAGACCCCTATATTAATCAGTGCTGTGCTGGTACTGCTAACGCTACCCGCTGTTGCCAGTGCCTTCCGTTTTCCTGAGATCAGTTTCTGCCCGTTGGGCGGGCCTCCGGGCTGGTTCAACCGCATCAGTGGTGAGCATGATCGCCGGTATTATCCACCACCAGTCATGCCTCCCCGTTATTATCCAGCTGTGGCACCTTATGGCTGGCCGGGGCCCACTCAGGGTTACTCACCAGCCACGCCACCGATTTACTATCGATAAGGAGTCGCTTTGGGGCTAGTGGCTGTTTACGACAAGCGGTCGCGCACGCCGCGCAATACGATATCGGTATAGCCGATGATGCCGATGATTTTCTTGTTTTCCAGCACTGGCGCACGGCTCAGGCCGAAATTCTCAAACAGTCTGGTGCAGTAACGTATATCCATATCCGGGTCGACACTGATCACCGGTTTGGACATGATTTCATAGATATTGATACGCTCAGGCGATTTATCCCGCGCCAGCACTTTTTTGGCAATATCGGATAACAGTACGAGGCCGTATTCGTCATCATCGTTACGACGGTCCACGATAAAACATTTGCTTTCCGCGAATTCGGAGGTTTTCAATACTTCGGCAACCGTCGACATACCGTTGACCAGATCGAAATCTTTCTTCATGACGTCTCTAACACGTACCAGTTGTTTCTGGCTCATAATTCTTCCTCGACTTTTTCAGTTAATTGACTCATCTGATGTGATATGCCAACCGCATCATCCACATCGATACTAAAAGCGATACCCGTACCGGGACTTTCATCAAACTCACCGGCTTCTGCAATCGCTTCCAGTATTTCCCGGGTCAGATGTTCTTCGACCAGAAATAAAACAACATCACGTTGAGTCTCCAGACTCAGCCCGAGAAAGGTCTTGGAGGCATTCATGCCTTCGCCCCGTGCGTTGGTAATGACGGTAGAGCCGGTAGCGCCTTTTTCTCTGGCGGCATGTACGATTTTATCGGTAATCGTGTCTTCGGTTAAGGCGACAATCAGTTTAAAGTGCATTTCTAGTCTCTTCAGTTAAATGTTTTTTCGCGCGCAGTGCTTTCCATTCAGATATCTGAGCATAAACCATGACAGATATTATCGGGAACAGGCTGGCGAAGGCAATCAGGCCAAAGCCATCGAGTAACGGGCTACGGCCGGGAACGGTACTGGAGAGACCCAGCCCGAGAGCGGCAACCAGTGGTACGGTTACGGTTGAGGTGGTCACGCCGCCCGAGTCGTAGGCCAGCGCAATAATCATGCGCGGAGCATAAAGGGTCTGGATCACCACAAACACATAGCCGGTGATGATATACCAGTACAGTGGTGTACCGGTCACGATACGGAAAACTCCCAGCGAAATGCCGACCGCAACCCCAATCGCGACCGCGATGCGCAGGCCCCAGATGCCGATACTACCCGCCGAAACCTGGTTCGCCTTGATCGCGACCGCAAGCAGGGATGGCTCTGCGATGGTGGTGGAAAAGCCGATTGCGAAGGCGAATAGATAAACCCATTTATAACTCCACCAGGTAATCCCTTCGGCGGAACTGTAGGAAGCTATAAAAGCTGGGTCGGTTAACTGTTCCGCCATCAGCTTGCCCAACGGGAACAGGGCTGCTTCAAGGCCCTCCAGAAAGAATCCCAGCCCCAGCAGCACCAGTAAAAACCCCATCAGGATTTTTTTCAGGTTGGGGATCGCCTTTCTCAATACAAACAGTTGGAAGCCGAAAATAATCAGCGCAATCGGCAGCACATCCCAGATAGTGGCGAGTATGGTATAAAACAGGTCGACCAGAATATGCATGCTAAACCACCATCCCGTAGCCCATCACAAAAATCATCGGGGTGAGCGAGGCAAAGGCGATCAGGCCGAAGCCATCGATCATCGGGTTGCGCCCCTTGATCGAGCTGGCCAGACCGACGCCAAGAGCGGTTACCAGCGGTACCGTAATGGTGGATGTGGTAACGCCTCCAGAATCGTAGGCGATGCCGATGATTTCTTTGGGGGCAAACATGGTCATGATCACGACACCGATGTAGCCGCCAATGATCAGGTATTGCAGCGGCCAGCCCTTGATGATGCGTAATACGCCGATCAGAATGGCAAAGCCCACCGAAACCGCGACCGTGATGCGCAGTCCAAAAGCGTAAGAGGATTTGGATTCTTTACTGTCTTCAATCATGTGACCGCTGGCGGCTACCCTGGCGGCTTCATCGGCTACCGCAATCAGTGCGGGTTCGGCCACTGTGGTACCAAATCCGAGGGCAAAGGCAAACAGCAGTAACCAGAGCACACTACCTTTTTTGGCAAACGCATAGGCCATGCTTTCCCCGATCGGGAACAGTCCCAGATTAAGGCCGTGTACAAACAGGGTCAGACCGATCACTACGAACACGATACCGGTAGCGATCTCGCCGAAATTTGGGATGGGTTGCTGCAGCACAATTAACTGAAAAAAGGCGATGACGCCGATGATGGGCAGAAGATCGCGCAGACTATCCAGTAATGATTTAAGTATTGCCCTGATTGCCTTCATTAATTATTTTTTGATCCTGTTTTATTGCAGGTTATTTTTAGTGTTTCAGTGCGTTGTCTGCATCAACTCGAACGATGGAAATACAGGGGGTTCCCTGATGGTTGAAGGGCCCTCTGGCTACTGAACAGCGCTAAATCTAGCATAGATTGTGAACCACCGACTTGATTGAGGGCATTTAAGTTTACTTCTGTTTACTCAGGTTAGCGCCATTTTTGAGATCAATCATTTCGCCAATGATCGCATATTGGCCATCTTCGGTTAGATACAAATATTTGTCATTAAACTGAATCTGATACAGTTGCTTCACCGGCGAAAGTATCGGAGTGCCGATCTCGACGCCCTGCAGGCGTTGTTTCAGATAGGCCAGATCAGGTTTTTTGTTGAGCAATCGAGCGAGGTCATCGATTGAGGGCAGGGTGTCGCCAGCGCTAAACTTGCCGCTCCATTTTTGATAGACCTCATCCGGCCATTGGGATTGAAAGTAGGCAATCACGCTATCGATCTGAGGCGCATCCAGAAGCTGTGCGAAAGGCGGCATCTGCCCACCCAGTTTCTGTCCGCCTTCGCGTATGGTGCGCTGTAGCAGGGGGAGATCGTGATGCCAGGCATGCGCCGAACCATTCAACGGTGGCGGCGGGTAATGGCCATTCGCATCGGGCTGCTGCCAGTTGCTGGTGCCTTCTGCACGGGGACCGTGGCAAACGGCACAGTGTTGCAGAAACAGTGTCCTGCCCTGCTCCAGCTGTTGCAGGCTATACCAGCGTGTTGCAGAGGCGGCCGCCACCGACTGCGTCAGACCTGCACCGATGAGAAGGGCAGGGATCAAAAGCTTTAAGTGCTGCACAGTTCTGATCAAGTTCATCGTAGGATATCCTCGGCTTAACGGGCTGGCTTATTGATAACCGCTATAGCCATAAGATTTTAGATACGGGTCAAAGCTATAGCGATCGTCGGCAGACTTGATCTCTTTTAACAGCAGTTCGCACAGTTGTTTAAGTGTCGATGCCTGTTGCATGGTCTGCTGCAGAATGCGCTCACCCTCCGCGCGACTGATATACATGGCGTATTCATGACTGATTTTTTTGATCGCTTCGGGATCAAATTTTGGTTCTGCAAGTGAACCGGACGGGGCTGCTGCAGGGCTGCTAGTAAAAGCTCCATTCGGATTATTGACCCGCACCAGTTCGACCGCGAGTTCATAGATATCGTGCTGCTGATGATGCTTATTAGCACGAAGTCTCAGATGCTGCAGTTCACGTGAATAGTCCTGCGACAATTTATTCACCATCTCAAAATACGATTTGGACACCAGCAGCTGATTTTCGGCCGCAAACGACATCACGCGTTCTGCATCCGTGATGCCGGAGCCAAGGCTGTTGCGTTTATGGTTCAGATCTTCCACGATTTTAACCGGCCCCAGATTCAGCCCGAGTCGTACCTTGTAGGAGCAGTCGGGGCTGTCAGCCTGTGAAATAAACGCGTCACGCAGATTTCTGGCGATCGGGTAAAGCCGTTCCGGATCGCCCAGATAACAGATGGCCATGCCATCACCGGTATCCAGGCGGATGGTATCGCCGTCATCCAGACTTGCGATCTGGATGGATACCAGACCCTGGAAGTGGCGCTTAACCTTGAGCTGCTGGTCGACGGGAATGGTCGAAAATTTAAATATATCGAGAAATAATACGCTGACTAACCAGGTACGATCTTGATTCATGAGTTATCCCCTGCGATGGTTCAATTGCGTGATTCAAGAACCACGCTGCGCCCATTTTTATTCTTGCTGATAAGCGCCTGATGTTGAATTCTTGGTTGTGCGCAAGTATTGCATGACCGCGCTCAGGATGCAGCCTTAATCCATTAGAATGATATGGCCGGTATCGATTTTTAATCCGACCGTATCACCAGCCCGAGGCTGATGTTTTGTTGCGACTAAAGACTTCATCCAGCTTCAGATGTTCAGGAGTGAGTCCATCTGCTAAATCTCGAACACAAGAAAACCACCAGGATCATAGCGCTGTCAATGCTAAAGCGGTGGCCCGAAGCGTTGCGCGTATGAATGGTTCAGCTGTTGCATAAATCATGTTTCCAAAAGGAAACAAACGTGGCTATAATGCACACCTTGCGAATTCGGGATGTCCAGATTGAGCTTTATACGATGAAAACAGACGCACTATTTCAACCCCTGAAGCTGGGTGAAAAGGTCCGTGAGATCCGTCTGCGTAACCGTTGGACGCTGGAAGAAGCTGGTAAGCGCGCCGGGCTGGCCAAATCGACCCTGTCCAAGATTGAAAACGAACAGATCTCGCCCTCGTTTGATGTGGTGCAGAAACTGGCGGCCGGGCTCGGTATCGATGTGCCGCAGCTGTTTGTGTCGAGTAGCGATGCGCTGATTTCGGGACGCCGTTCCTGCACCCTGAAGGGACAGGGCAAGCCGCATCCTACCCGCACCTACGATCATGAATTGCTCGCGACTGAGCTAACGCAAAAGAAAATGGTGCCGTTTAAAAGCACTATCCATGCCCGATCATTTGATGATTTCTCGGACTGGATCAGGCACTCTGGCGAAGAATTTTTACTGGTCCTGTCCGGGGTCATTACTTTTTTCAGTGAATTCTACGAACCTGTACGACTGGAGCAGGGTGATTCGATATATTATGACGCCGGCATGGGGCATGTCTGTATTTCGGAAAGTGAACAGGATGCCCAGATTTTATGGGTTTGTACGCCATCAGATGACCTGATGATTTGAATGCGCCGGGTACCCTGTCTTATAAATAGACAGTCGCATCGATTAAATGGGTTGACGGCGAAACTAAAAATGTTTCCAATAGGAAACAAAGAAGTCGTAAATGAATGAGGATTCCTTATGAGTGACACCAACGAACAGATTCAACACACGGCGCTATACGACTTGCATGTCGAGCTGGACGCTAAAATGGTTCCTTTTGCGGGCTATCAGATGCCGATTCAATACCCGCTCGGCATCGTCAAGGAACACCTGCAAACACGCTCCAGCGCTGGACTGTTTGATGTTTCTCACATGGGCCAGATCCGCCTCAGGGGTGAGCATGCGGCGCAGGCCCTGGAAACCCTGATGCCGGTGGATATCGTTGGACTTGAACCGATGAAGCAACGCTATGCGCTGTTTACCAACGAGCGTGGCGGTGTGATGGATGACCTGATGGTAACGAATGCCGGTGATCATCTGTTCGTGGTGGTCAACGCCGCCTGCAAGGAACAGGATATCAATCATCTGCGTGAGCATATCGGCGATGTCTGTGAAATCGAAGTGCTGGACGATTATGCGCTGCTGGCACTGCAGGGCCCGCAGGCCGGAGCGGTGATGGCGCGGCTCGATAGTGCCAGTAAAGCGCTGGTCTTTATGACGGCCGCCAAGTTGGAGATCGACGGTATCGAATGCTTTGTGACGCGTTCAGGCTATTCCGGAGAAGATGGGTTTGAAATCTCGGTGCATAACGATGATGCCAGAAGACTGGCCAGAACCCTGCTGGCACAGCCGGAAGTCGAGGCGATCGGGCTGGGTGCACGGGATACGCTGCGTCTGGAAGCCGGTCTGTGTCTGTACGGACATGATCTGGATAGCCAGACCACACCGGTAGAATCCAGCCTGTTATGGGCGCTTTCGCGCCCACGCCGTGCCGATGGCGAAAGACCGGGCGGATATCCGGGCGCGGATATCATCATGGCGCAGATTGCGAATGGGGTTGAGCGCAAGCGCGTGGGTATTCAGGCCGAAGGGCGTATGCCGGTGCGCGAAGGCGCGATACTGATGGATGAAGACGATAATGAAATCGGCATCGTGACCAGTGGTGGTTTCGGACCAAGCGTGAACGGGCCGATTGCGATGGGCTATGTGAAGATGCCGTACACGGCCATCGATACCCCATTGTTTGCGCTGGTGCGCGGAAAAAAGATCCCGGTAAAGGTAGTAAAATTACCGTTTGTTAAGCAGAATTATTATCGCGGTTAGTGAGTTACATTTTAAATCTAGAGGAATAAATAATGAGCACGTTAAAATTTACAGAAGATCATGAGTGGGTATTAACCGCCGATGATGGTACCGCATTGATTGGTATCACCGATTATGCGCAGGAGCAGCTGGGCGAACTGGTGTATATCGAATTACCCGAAGTGGGCGCAGAAGTGGAAAAGGGTGATGCGGTTGCGGTCATCGAATCGGTCAAGTCTGCCAGCGATCTGCTGATGCCGATTTCCGGAGAGATTCTGGAAGTCAACGAAGAACTGGATGGCGACCCGGGTAAGGTCAACGAAGATGCAATGGGTGCTGGCTGGTTTCTCAAGGTCAGAATGTCGGATGAGTCAGAGCTGAGTGAACTGATGGATGCTGACAGTTATCACGATCTGCTGGAAGAGTAGCAGGCTGGCTTCGTCATCTGAACAGACATTAGATTTTAGTGAGTGAAATATGAGTAATACCCGTTTATCTTTCGAGCAGCTTCAGAACAGTGATCGCTTCCAGGACCGGCACATCGGACCGGATAGTAAAGAGCAGCAGGCGATGCTGGAACTACTCGGACTGGATTCGCTGCAGGCGTTGATCGATAAAGTCGTGCCAGAGTCAATCCGACGTCAGGATGTGATGGCGATTGACGAGGGCCTGACCGAACAGCAGTCGCTACGTGCATTGAAAGCGATGGCTTCCAGAAACCGACTGTTAAAGTCCTGTATCGGCATGGGTTATTACAATACCTTCACACCGCCCACTATTCAGCGCAACATCCTGGAAAACCCGGCCTGGTATACCGCTTATACCCCGTATCAGGCTGAGATTTCTCAGGGCCGGATGGAAGCCATGCTCAATTTTCAGACCATGGTGGCGGAGCTTTCCGGGTTACAGCTGGCGAATGCTTCGATGCTGGATGAAGCCACCGCCTGTGCCGAAGCGATGACCCTGTGTCAGCGCATGAGCAAGAGCAAGGGCAAGATTTTCTTTGTCGCCGATGACTGTCATCCGCAGAATATCGACGTGGTCAAGACCCGTGCCGAAACGCTGGATATCCGCATCGTCACCGGCAACCCGCTGACCGATCTGAACGATCTGGATATCTTTGGGGTTTTGCTGCAATACCCCGGTAGCACGGGTGAAATCAGGGATTACCGTGCACTGTGTGAACTGGCGCATGAAAAGAAAGCGCTAGTAGCGGTTGCGGCTGATCTGCTCAGCCTGACCCTGTTAACCCCTCCGGGTGAATTTGGGGCCGATGTTGCGGTCGGTAATACCCAGCGCTTCGGTGTGCCGCTGGGCTACGGCGGACCGCATGCGGCGTATATGGCCACGCGCGATGAGTACAAACGCTCGATGCCTGGACGTCTGATAGGGCTGTCGATTGATAGCCATGGTAACCCGGCTTATCGACTCGCCTTACAGACCCGCGAGCAACATATCCGGCGTGAAAAAGCGACCAGTAACATCTGTACCGCGCAGGCCCTGCTGGCCGTGATGGCGAGTATGTATGCGGTCTATCATGGCCCGGCTGGATTGAAGAAAATCGCCCAACGGGTACAGCTCAGTACGGCGATTCTGGCACACGGGCTGGAACTGTCCGGCTTCAGTGTGCTTACTCAAAACTACTTTGACACCATTACTCTGGATGTATCCGGAGAGGCAGAACAGTATATCAACAGGGCGGTTGCCAGTGGCTACAACCTGCGCAAGCTGAATGCAGATCAAATCAGTATCGCACTGGACGAAACGATTTCGACTCAGGATATCGAAATCCTGTGGCAGGTGTTTGCCGGTGATGACTGCGGTTTAAGCGTTGCCGAGCTGGAAAATGAAGTGAATCCACAGATCCCCGAGGCGCTGCAGCGTAGCAGCGTCTATCTGACCCATCCGGTGTTTAATACGCATCATTCTGAAACCGAGCTGATGCGTTACATGCGCCATCTGGCGGATAAGGATCTGGCGCTGGATCGGGCCATGATTCCGCTCGGTTCCTGCACCATGAAGTTGAATGCGGTGGCGGAATTGATGCCGGTGAGCTGGCCTGAATTCGGCGGCATGCATCCGTACGCACCGCTCGATCAGGCGCAGGGTTATGCGCAGTTGATTGAAGAGCTGGAACAGCTGCTGTGCGCGGCGACCGGCTATGATGCGGTCTCGCTGCAGCCGAACTCAGGCGCGCAGGGAGAGTATGCCGGGTTGCTGGCGATTCGTGCCTATCATGAAAGCCGTAACGAAGGTCATCGTGATGTGTGCCTGATTCCTGCTTCTGCGCATGGTACTAACCCTGCGTCGGCCCAGATGGCCGGGATGAAGGTGGTGGTGGTCTCTACCGATCAGCACGGCAACATCAGTCTGCCCGATCTGAAAGCCAGGCTGGAGAAACATGGTGACCAGCTGTCCGCGATCATGATCACCTATCCATCGACGCATGGTGTGTTTGAAGCCAGCGTGGTGGAAGTCTGCGAGCTGGTGCATCAATACGGTGGCCAGGTGTATATCGATGGTGCGAATATGAATGCGATGGTCGGTATCTGTTCGCCGGGTAAATTCGGTGGCGATGTGTCGCATCTGAATCTGCATAAAACCTTTGCGATTCCACATGGTGGCGGTGGACCGGGTGTGGGCCCGATCGGCGTGGTCGAACATCTTAAGCCGTTCCTGCCGGGTTATTCGGTATTCAAAAACGGGCCACAGCATGTGGGACCGGTTTCCGGCGCGCCCTGGGGAAGTGCCGGTGTATTACCGATCAGCTGGGCGTATATAAAAATGATGGGGCGTGAGGGTCTGATTCAGGCGACTCAGGTGGCGATACTGAATGCCAACTATCTGGCGCATCGATTAAAAGCCTATTTCCCGGTTCTGTATTCCGATCCGAACGGGATGGTGGCACACGAATGTATTCTGGATCTGCGTCCGATCAAGGAACAGACCGGCATCAGCGTAGATGATATTGCCAAGCGCCTGATCGATTATGGTTTTCATGCGCCGACCATGTCTTTCCCGGTGCCTGGCACACTGATGATCGAGCCTACCGAAAGCGAGTCGAAACAGGAAATAGACCGTTTCTGCGATGCCATGATTGCGATCAAAAAAGAGATCGATAGCGTGCAGTCCGGGGTAATGGATAAAACCGATAATCCGCTGAAGAATGCACCGCATACGGTAGATGCGGTGACGGCCGATGAATGGGGTCATAGCTATAGTCGTTCACTAGCAGCGTATCCGGTGGCAAGTCTGCGCGCCGCAAAATACTGGTCGCCGGTAGGGCGGGTGGATAATGTATACGGCGATAAAAACCTGGTTTGCAGCTGCCCTGCTATTTCAGAGTATGAAACCGCCTAGTCAATACGGTATAAAGAGGAACAGGATATGATGAAATCTCTGGTAATAACCCTGAATGGTGATGATCGTTCCGGTATTGTTGAATCGCTGTCAAAGATTATTGTGCAGCATCAGGGTGAATGGGTGGAAAGCCGCATGGCAAATCTGTCCGGCAAGTTCGCCGGAATCCTGCTGGCAAAACTGCCGGAGGAAAACTGTGATACTTTCAAGGCGACCCTGAAAGCGTCCCTGCAGGATCTGAATATTACGATCGAATCGGCCGATTCCAGCAAGGCTCAGAACCAGCAGCAATGCTACAAACTAAATCTGGTCGGCCAGGATAGACCCGGTATTATTCATCGTATTTCTTCGCTATTGGTTAAGAATGGTGCCACAGTAGAAGATCTTGAAAGCGAAGTGATCGATGCATCGATGTCGGGTGAACAGCTGTTCAAGGCGAATATCACGCTGTGTCTGGCAGAAGGTTACACCATCGAAGCACTGGGTGAAGCGCTGGAACAGCTGGCGAATGAGCTGATCGTCGATATCGAACTGGGGTAAAGGTTTACACGCGCTCTGTTCGTGCTGAATCGGCGTGCTGCAAACGACAGAATTAAGGAAGCTCTGAATAATTCATCCGTGAATTCTCAGGGCACGGAATTCGAAAAATGTGATTTTCGAGTTCCTCTCAAAATCAATGACTTGCAGTCATCAATTTTGGCGGCACATCCTTGTGCCGCAGGAACCTCTGAATTGATCAGAGGTTCCTTAACAAAACAGTTAAAAATTAAGGTGGAAAATTATGTTTAGTAAGAATGATCGAATTGAAGGTTACGATAACGAACTGTGGGCCGCGATAGAGTCTGAAAACAGACGTCAGGAAGAGCATATCGAACTGATCGCTTCTGAAAACTATACCAGCCCGCGCGTGATGCAGGCCCAGGGTTCACAGCTTACTAACAAGTACGCCGAAGGTTATCCGGGCAAGCGTTATTACGGTGGTTGTGAATTTGTCGATATTGCAGAACGACTGGCGATTGAACGCGCCAAACAGTTGTTCGGCGCGGATTATGCGAATGTGCAGCCGCATTCCGGTTCACAGGCCAATACCGCCGTGTATATGGCGCTGGTGCAACCGGGTGATACCGTGCTCGGCATGAGTCTGGCGCATGGTGGTCATTTAACCCACGGCGCGAAGCCCAACTTCTCCGGCAAAATCTATCATGCGGTGCAGTATGGATTGAACCAAGCCACCGGTGAAATCGATTACGAGCAGGTAGCGGCGCTGGCCAAAGAACATCAGCCGAAGATGATCGTCGCCGGCTTCTCTGCCTATTCACGCATTATTGACTGGCAGCGTTTTCGCGATATTGCCGATTCGGTCGGAGCCTATCTGTTTGTCGATATGGCGCATGTGGCGGGTCTGATTGCCGCTGGTATCTATCCTAATCCGGTACCTTTTGCCGACGTGGTCACTACCACCACGCATAAAACCCTGAGAGGTCCGCGCGGCGGACTGATTCTGTGTAAGGCGAATGAAGTGCTGGAAAAGAAATTTAACTCGATCGTATTTCCCGGTATTCAGGGTGGCCCCTTAATGCATGTGATTGCCGCCAAGGCGGTCGCTTTCAAGGAAGCGCTGGAACCGGAATTCAAGGTTTATCAGCAGCAGGTGGTGGATAACGCCAGAGCGATGGTGGATGTGTTTCTGCAGCGTGGTTTCGATATTGTTTCCGGTGGCACCGATGATCACCTATTCCTGGTCGACTTCATCAAACGTGGTCTGACCGGTAAGGCAGCCGATGCGGCGCTTGGTGCAGCGAATATTACGGTCAACATGAATGCGGTACCGAACGATCCGCAGTCACCGTTTGTGACCAGTGGCATTCGTGTCGGCACCCCGGCGATTACCACACGTGGTCTGGGCGTTGCAGAATCAAAACAGCTGGCCGGCTGGATGTGTGACATTCTGGATGATCTGGAGAATAAGCAGGTTATCGAAGCGGTGAAGCTGAAGGTGCTGGAATTGTGTAAGCGCTTTCCGGTGTATCAGGCGTAATCAGTCTGCTGACTGCTTAGTTCAAGAGCATGGCTATCAGCGTGTTCGATCTGTTTAAAATCGGTATCGGCCCTTCCAGCTCGCATACGGTAGGGCCGATGCGTGCAGCCAGAATATTTGCCGAGCTGTTGAAGCAGCAGGGCATGTTGCAACACACGGCACGCGTGCAGATTAATCTGTTCGGTTCACTGGGTGCAACCGGTAAGGGGCATGGAACCGATCGGGCCGTGATTCTCGGATTACAGGGTGAGCAACCCGATCAGATCGATCCGCAAACCATAGAGCCCACACTGGAATGTATACGCCGCGACAAAACGCTCTGCCTGTTTTCTGAACAGTGCATCCCCTTCGATGAATCCGTCGATCTGGTTTTCCTGCCGAAAAAAAATCTGCCTTACCATACCAACGGACTTGAGTTCATTGCTCGGAATGCGCAGGGTGAATTACTCCATTCCGCGATCTATTATTCGGTCGGGGGCGGGTTTGTAGTGGAGCAAGCGGCAGCAAAAAAAGATCTTATCGATGATGGTGATAAAACCGAGCAGGCCTATCCGTTTAATTCGATGCAACAGCTGTTGCAGTATTGTCAGCAGCACCAGCTGTCGATCAGCCAGATTATGCTGGAAAATGAAAAAGCCTGGCGTAGCGAAGCCGAGATCCGTAGCGGATTGCTTAAGATCTGGCAGGTGATGCTGGATTGCATCCGTGCCGGGTGTGCCAACGAAGGTATTTTGCCGGGCGGACTGAAGGTCCGGCGACGTGCACCCGCACTGTATCAAAAACTGCGTGATCAACAGGAGGCCGCACTGCGCGATCCGCTGACCACGATGGACTGGGTTAATCTGTACGCGATTGCGGTGAACGAAGAAAATGCCGCCGGCGGACGTGTCGTTACCGCACCGACCAATGGCGCAGCAGGCATCATTCCGGCCGTACTCAAGTATTACGAGCGCTTTACCGCGAATGCCAGTGAAGATGGCATCGTGCGCTTTTTACTGACGGCCGGTGCTATCGGCATCCTGTATAAAATGAATGCATCCATCTCCGGAGCCGAAGTCGGCTGCCAGGGTGAAGTTGGTTCGGCCTGTTCGATGGCGGCTGCCGGGCTTGCAGAAGTCAGCGGGGGGACGCCGGAGCAGGTTGAAAATGCGGCAGAGATTGGGATGGAACATAATCTCGGTCTGACCTGTGACCCGATCAATGGGCTGGTACAGGTTCCCTGTATCGAACGCAATGCGATGGGAGCGATCAAGGCCATCAATGCCAAACGGCTGGCGCTGAACGGCGATGGACAGCACTTCGTCTCACTCGATAAAGTGATCAGAACCATGCGTGACACCGGTCGCGATATGAAGAGTAAATACAAGGAAACCGCACGTGGTGGTCTGGCGGTGAATGTGATCGAGTGTTAGCTTATGGCGGGCACAAGGGCGTTACCAGCTAGAGGAGTGCACGCTTATCAGCCCGTTTAAAACAAAAATAAATCTGATGATTGTATGCCTGTTGATATTGAATGGCTGCGATCGTTCAAGCCCCGAAATTACACGCCTACAGGCACGCCCTGGCATACCGACTGTTGCCATCGAGTCGGGTGAGCATGCGCTTGGACTGGGTGGGATGCGGCTGGTAAATCGCGGAGTGATCTGGCGCGATGGCGTTTTCTATGTTCCGGCGCTATCCGACACAGACAAACCGTTGCCGCTGCTGGTGTGGTTGCACGGCGGGGGTGGGCGTGCCGATGCCTTTCGCTATATGTTTCCGCTGGCGCAGGAGTCAGGCGTGGTCATTCTTGCGCTGGATGCGCGTCATAATACCTGGGATGGTATCGATAGTGGCTTCGGCCCGGATGTTGAGTTTATGGATGCCGCTTTGCAATTTATTTTTCAGCGTGTGGCGATAGATCCAGACAGAATCGCTTTGGGAGGCCTGTCGGATGGCGGGGCTTATGCACTCGCGCTAGGTCGTGCAAACGGGGATCTTTTCACCCATCTGGTCGCTTTCGCACCCGGTGGCCTTAATCCACCATCCGCGCCGATCGGGCAACCTAAAATCTTTGTTGCACATGGCACCCACGACAATGTTTACCACATATCAGGGTCCAGGCATTATATTGTGCCGCGACTGAAGAGCGCAGCTTACGATGTCAGTTTCGTTGAATTCGATGGACCGCACTGGGCTCCTGCTCCAATTGTGAGCCAGGTGCTCAAGTGGCTTAAGCAATAGCCTTGCGCCAAACTGAATACCCGCCAGGGATTTGCCCAATGGCTGGACGTAGTAAGTTTCATCCAGTTGACGGTTATATCTTGAACTGGCTCATTAAGCCCTGCAGCTTCGAACTTAATTCGGATAAATTGGTTCCAGAGTGTGCAATTTTGTCAGCGCCCACTACGGTTCGGTCGCCAATTTTCCTGATCTGATCGACATAGGCATCAATCTGCGTCGATACTATCGACTGCTGTTCAGCAGCTTGCGCGATGGCGTCATTCATTTCAAAAATAGAATTCATTGCACCGGTGATTTTGGTTAAAGAGTGTGCGGCTAAAGTGGCGCGTTCGACCGTGCTACTCGCTCTGTCATTGCCTTCCTGAATGGAGCTGACGGCATATTGGGTACTTTGCTGCAATTGCTCAATCATAGCTTCGATCTCCAGCGTAGAGTCCTGGGTGCGTCTTGCCAGCGATCTAACCTCGTCAGCAACCACGGCGAATCCACGTCCATGCTCACCCGCTCTGGCCGCTTCAATGGCGGCATTCAGGGCAAGTAGATTGGTCTGTTTGGTGATGCTTCTGATGACATCGAGCACAACGCCAATCGAAGTGCTCAATTGTTCAAGATTCAGAATTTTCTGACAGGTTTGCTCAATCTGCCCCGCTAGTTTGGTCAGGTCGGAGGCAACATCATTGACGATCTGATTACTGTGTTTGGATTCATCACGAACCTCCAGGCTGGAAACACGCGCATTTTCTGAAATAGTGGCAATATCTCTGTTTGATTGCGTCATTTTAAGGAATGCAGTCGCAGCCCGGCGGGTTTCATTCTGTTGCTGCTGAATTTCGATGCGGGTTTCTGTGGAGATATCCTGGAGTGTTCCGGATGCCGTAAACAAACTAGTGCTGGCCGCATTTACCTGATTGATGGCAGAACCGATTTTTTGCATAAAGTCATTGAAGTTTTGCGCAATCTTCGCAAGCTCTCTGACGTTCCCTATTTTAAGTCGCTGAGTTAAGTCACCACTACCCTGCGCGATTTCATGAACGGCATCGGAAAGGTCCTGTAATGGCTTGCTGATGTTGCGCACGGTGAATAAGGTGAGCGCCACCAGCAGGATAAAAACACTAAAGGTGATGCTGCTGACGAGCACATAACTGGAGTTGATCTGTTGCTGACTGTGGCGTGAAATATGCTCCCTGTTGCTGAGTACGACAGCGGATAGTTGTTCAATGGTCTGATTCATTGCGCTGGCATGAACCGCCGATACCTTGAGCAGCACATTTTGCTGTTGAGTATGATTAATTTTATCGCTCTGTATGTGATAGATTGACCGGTCAGAGAGTATCGATAGCTGAAACAGTTTTTCCAGACTACCAGTTAAAGAGTTGCTGAGTTCAGCAAGCTCAGACTCCGACTCCAGCGATTGCCCCAGCTTCTGCACCAGCTGGCGGGTATTATCGATGTTTTGAATGATTTTATTGTTGCGCAAATTAAACAGCATATCGGCTCCAGGCGCGCTCAATAATAGCCTGATGTCGGTGGAAAGTTTGAGTGTCATGAGCTGTATCTGGTTAATCGTCTCCAGTTGAATGGATTCTTTACGAGTGACGAGTGCGTTAATTTGATGGCTAAGATTTGAGTTGCTGGAGGATTCAGCGGCTGTGCCAAGCAACTGTTTTAATCTGCGCGCAGTTCTGGTTTCGGCTAATCGAAGCTTGCCGCTGATTGAGCCTGTCTGCGTGTCCAGTTCATCAAGATGTTGATCGATTTCATGAACTTTTTGCTGAAGAAGACGGTCTTCCGTCAGTAGCTTATGGGTACTTTGCAGGATTAATTGATCGGTCTGTGCATACGCCTGAAAGTGATCATCCAGCGTGTTTATGACCTGCTTAAGCTGACTATTACTGGTGGTGAGCTTTCGTAGCGATAGACTGGCCTGCTGATACTGAGCGATTAAGTTCTGGTTGAGATGAATGGCTTCCAGTTGTTCGAGCGAACGGGTTGCGAGAATTTCAGCCTGACGACTCTGAAAGTTGACCAGGGATTCAGTGACGTTTGCACTGACTTGCTGAATCGCAGAAATATTTATCAGCTTACCCTGCTCAACCCCAAGATTGCGATAGCTTGAGATGGTCGACAGGCTCAGTATCATGCTGGCAAGAATGCCGACGCTTGCCAGCATGATGACGAGGAAACGAATGGATAGTGTGGTGCGTATTGAAAACATACGTTTTACTCTGGGCAATGGTAAAATAGCAGGGGCAAAATATCGGAATCCGGCAGCATCCAGTCACTGTTTTTAGAGCACGCTGTAAATCTATAAATCCTTCCAGTCAAAAGAGACAAAGTGACCTCCTGAAATTCTAGTTGGCCAGACACTGTGGCTTGCCTGATGCTCTGTGGTGGAAAGCCGTTGTGCAGAACCTAGTCCCAGTTCGAATGAGCCCATTGACTCAAGACTATCGATGATCGATTCTCGATTCAGAGAAGTGGTTCTTTTAACACCCTCGACCAGTATGCGAGCGACAATATAACCCTCCAGAGATAAAAAGCCTGGCTCCAGCCTGGGTTCAAAAGCAGCAAGATGCTGTCTGAACTGTTTAACACCGGCTAACTCACTCTCAAAGTGAGGAACCACCTGGGTGACGATGACTCCCTCCGCCTGTTCGCCGAGTTCCTGCAGCAAGGGTATACTGCCGACAAAAGAGACATTCAGAAAAAGAGTTTGGGGTAAATCCTGTTTAGCCAGAGCTATAAATTTTGCACAGGGCTTATAGGCTCCCACCATGATAATGGCGCGCGGGTCGGTGCTAGAATTCAGAATGGTACTCAGAGCATCCTCTACATTCAGGGTGTTTCGCTTGTAGCGGCCCTGGATAATTTTCTGGGTATCGGTAAATCCATGCTTCTTGAGTGCGGCTATGGCACCATTATAGCCGGCGTCACCGTAGCCATCGTTCTGAGTAAATAACGCGATCTCAGTGGGCTTGATGCCGGCTTTTAACAGACCCTCAATCATGGCCGCCGTTTCTTCCGCATAACTGGCCCTGTAGTTGATGATGTAACGATCCGGCGGCGATTTTCTGAGCAGTCCGGCACCGCTTACGGCACCTAACAGCAGGGTTTTATGTTGATTCGCGATGGGGACAGTGACCACTGCGGTTGGCGTGCCAACATTTCCAATAACGGCCACGACTTTTTCTTCGTCGATCAGTTTACGCATATTGGTTCCGGCACGTTCCGGCTCGTAACCGTCATCCAGAGCGATCAGTTCGAGCTGTTTCCCGTTAACCCCTCCCTGCCGGTTGATGTGATTGAGGTAGGTATCAATACCGAGTTTTATATTCGCTCCCAGACCTTTGGCCGGGCCTTCCAGCGCCGTTGTCATACCAATCTTAATCGTATCGGCCATACTATTAAAAGACAGCACGATAGAAAAAAGGAGAATACTAAGTGGTTTGAAAAACCTTATCACTAGCGCATGCCTCATACAGCTGATCTCTGATTTTATAACTATAATCGTAATCTATTTACCCTATAAAGCAGAATTATTAGATGAATGGCTGTTTGCCGGATGAGTGCGCTGAAATAGCGGAAATTATTCAATAGGGGGTATTTGATCCGTGCGTCTTCAGGATGGAGAAGGCTGGAGAGGATAAGCGGGCGCGAAGGCGAAAATAAATGCTCAAGTTATGGTATATGTGCTATAGGTATACCCTTGGTCTTTAGGTGTAGGGATATACATTCATTCAAGCAGTATGAGAATATGGTCAACCTGAATCAGAGCCCGCAACAACCCGTGAATCATCGTTTAAGTATTGCTTCGGCAATCCTGCGTACTCTGGCAGTCATCCTCGCGCTAAAAGTCGTTCTGATGTGGCTGTTTAACATTGCAGGCCTTGATCCGACCCAGCCCTTTGCCATTTTACTGGATTCTGTGCTGCTCGCCTTATGCTCCGCCGCACTGCTCTATTTCTGGGTATTCCGGCCGCTGTTTAACGAGCGAAGTGAGATTCAACAAAAACTCAGTTCAAGTACTGACAAGCTGGATGAGGTGCAGGCCATTGCGCTGATGGGGCATTGGGAACTCGATATCAGCGCCCAACAGGCCGACTGGTCGAAACAGATCCACCAGCTGTTCGGCACCAGCTCAACACAAATTTGCGGGCCGGCTTTACTTGAAGAGTTTGTTCATCCGGAAGACTGGCCGGTCCTGGCCGCTTCGCTGGATGCAGCGATGCATGACGGAAAAAAACATGAAATCGAATACCGCATTAATCTGGCAGATGGGCAGCAGCGCTGGATATACTGCAAAGCAAAAAGTATCGACCATAGCGTCGCTGACCCAACAAAACTGTATGGCATCGTGCAGGATATTACCGCGCGTAAAACCTCAGAGCTTGCCTTAACTGAAAGCCAGTCACGTTTAACGGAGGTGACCCAGCTGTTGCCGGGTGCCATCTACATCTCCTTACCACCCGACTTCAAGACCATCTATATCAGCTCCGGTATCCAGCACATGCTGGGGTATTCCAGCGCTGATTTTATTCAGCAGGATTTCGGCCAGCTCATCATCGAACAGGATCGAGAGCGTATCTCGAAGATGCTGAATACGCTGATCGATTCAGAGCTGAATGATTTTTTTATCGAATACCGGATGCCGCATAAAGTCAGTGGAAAAATCATCTGGATAGGGGCTCAGGCACATATCCAGCGTGATACCAACGGTAAAGCGCTAAAGCTATACGGCTATATGATGGATATGACCGAGAAGAAACAGACCGAGGAAAAGCTGTTTCTCGCATCGCGGGTTTTTATGCACTCGCATGATGGCATCATAATTACCGACAGTACGCAAAAGATTATTGAGGTCAATCAGGCGTTTACCAGTATAACCGGTTACAGTCTGGAGGAAGTTAAGGGGAAAAACCCGCGCTTTCTTCAGTCGGGACGTCATGGACCTGAGTTTTATAAAGAGTTATGGCACAAACTGATGACTCAGGGCTACTGGAGCGGTGAAGTCTGGAATAAGCGAAAAAATGGCAGCCTGTATACCGAAACACTGACGATTAGTGCCATCAAGGAAGAAAAAGACGATGACGCTAAATATTTTGTCGGTATCTTTTCTGATATATCGGATATCAAAAAATTCCAGCAACAACTGGAGCATATCACCCAGTTCGATGCCCTGACCCATCTACCCAATCGTGCACTACTGGAAGATCGTCTGAGTCAGGCCATGTATCAGTCTCATCGGCGCGGTATGCCGATGGCCGTCGTTTATCTGGACCTGGATAATTTTAACGTCGTCAATGATCATTACGGACATGACGTGGGTGATCAGTTACTGGTAAAGGTCGCTGAACATTTAAAACTGGTACTGCGTGAAGGCGATACCCTCGCCCGCCTCGGTGGCGATGAGTTTGTAGCGGTACTGATGGATGTTGACAGCGCCAGCGCCGATTCGAGTCCGACGATGCTGGAGCGTTTACTGGAGGCGGCTCGGCAGCCCGTGCTGGTCAACGAGCTAACCCTGCAGCTATCGGCCAGTCTGGGGGTGACCTTTTTCCCCCAGTCGGATGTGGTTAATGCCGAAACCCTGATTCGTCAGGCCGATCAGGCGATGTACAAAGCCAAACTGAAGGGTAAGAATAATTATCATATATTCGATACCGAGAAAGATCGTGATATCAGAGGCCGTCATCTACATCTGGAGCGTGTCGCACAGGGTCTGGCAGAGGAAGAGTTTGTCCTGTTTTATCAACCCAAGGTGAATATGCGTAGTGGTGAGACGGTAGGCATGGAAGCGCTGATCCGCTGGCAGCATCCCGAGCGCGGATTGCTGGCCCCATTCCATTTTCTACCAGAAATTGAGCATCATGCTTTATCCATAACCGTCGGTGAGTGGGTTATTGCAACGGCACTCAACCAGATAAAAGCCTGGCAGGCGGCGGGGGAGGAAGTCCCTGTCAGTGTCAATATCGGGGCAGAGCAGCTATTGCAATCCGATTTTGTGGTACGCCTGAAAAAAAGTCTGGCGTTGCATGCCGACGTGACCATCCGATTACTCACGCTTGAAATCCTGGAGACCAGTGCACTGGAAGATGTTGAGCATGTTTCGCGGGTCATGCGGGAATGTCAGGAACTGGGGATTTATTTTTCGCTGGATGACTTTGGTACGGGGTATTCATCGCTGACCTATCTAAAAAGACTGCCCGCTACTGAAATAAAAATCGACCAAAGCTTTGTGCGGGACATGCTGAATGATCCCAATGATCTGGCCATACTGGAGGGTGTGCTGGGACTGGCGCGCTCGTTTAACCGCAAAACCATTGCCGAGGGCGTGGAAACGATTGCGCATGGAGAAATGCTGCTGCAACTCGGTTGCAACATCGGGCAGGGTTATGCCATAGCGCGTCCGATGCCCGCGGAAAAAGTTATAAAGTGGAAATTAAGCTGGCAGCCCGATCCGCTGTGGAAGGCATCGAAGGCTGTGCATCATAATGACCTGCCGCTGTTATTCGCCAGTACCGAGCATCGATACTGGATAACGATGTTCGACGAGTATCTGAAAGATGAACGAAAAAAGGTTCCGCAATTGAATCATCAGTTTTGTCATTTTGGCCAGTGGCTGAATGGTGTCGCTACTCAGCGTTACCAGCATCATCTGGCTATGCACGAAGTGGACACTCTGCATAAACAGATCCATCAGATGGCGGCTGAAATTGTGCAACTGAAGGAGGCCGGTAAAACAGATGAACTGATCTTGAGACAGCAGGACCTGTATTCAACGCGGGATGCTTTATTGGGTCAGCTCAGGCTGTTGTTGAATTAGTCAACCGCTTCAACCCAGCTGGAACAGGCGTCGGTCGATGGCATGCATGCAGTTCGAGCCTGCAGCCAACGGCGGGGCGATGTAATGCGTAGCCTTCAGCATCCGGTTAGCGCTGGAAAATCTGCCGTCGGGAGCCTGTCAGACAGGCCAGGGATATTCTATGATGACGATGGATATTCACCGGGGCGGAGTTACGTTGGTCTATTGGATTTCGATTGTTTCTTATGCTGATACATCAGGGTGTCGCCTTTGGAGAGCAGTTCCTCAACCGAGCTGGGATGTTGATGGTCATACTGCACGATGCCAACACTGATAGAGAGCTTATAGGGTCGCTGTGCCGCGTCATTAGCGCTATCAAGATGCTGCTGAAATCTGGTTATAAAAGCCGTTTCATCGAGTGCCTGCTTTTCTGCAACGACCAGTACCGCAAATTCATCACCTCCCAGACGGCAGATAATATCGGACTTTCTGAAGAAGGCCTTGAGCAGATGAGCGATCTCGACCAGCGCATTGTCTCCCATCTCATGACCGTGCACATCGTTGATCTGTTTCATCCCGTTTAGATCCATATACAGTAGGTACAGCAGATTGCCCTGACGCTCAGCAAGCTGGATCTGTTTCTGAGCGAACTCGTGAAGGCCTCTGCGGTTATACAGCTCGGTTAAAGGGTCGGTGATAGAGGCCAGAAAAAGCTTTTCTTCCAGCGTTTTTCGTTCGCTAATTTCTATATGTAATTGCTGGTTGCTCTGAGTCAGATCCAGGGTTCGGTTTTCTACCAGTTTTTCCAGATAATCCTGGTGGTTCTTCAGAGCATTCTCCGCGTTGATGTGATTGCGGGCGGTTTGTAGAGCCTTTCTGGTCATATGGATCGTTAGTAACGAAACGATAATGATTATTAAGGATGAAATCAGGATCAGTTTCCGACTCAGGTCATCGATCTGTCGGTTCACATCGTGCAGATAAATGCCGGTACCGATGACCCAGCCCCAGGGTTGAAAGTATTTGATATAGGACAGCTTGGGTTCGATGCGGCTGGCGTCGTTTTTCCATTGCCACATGTACTCTGAAAACCCTTCTTTTGAGGTTTTTGCGATATTGACGAAGTCGAGGAATAATTTTTTACCGTTTGGGTCGCTAAAATCGGATAAGTCCTGGCCCTCAAGATCCGCTCTGTACGGATGCATTATCATCACTGGTTGCATATCATTGACCCAGAAATAATCCAGGTTATCGGCGCCGTAGCGCATCCCGCGCAGATGATCGAGCACGATCTGTTTGCTGATCTCACCGGGGATAATGTCGGCATGTTCCTGTTTTTCAGCGACGGCAATCATTTGCCAGGCAATGTTGGTCATCTCACGCAACATCTTTTTCTGATGCTCCATCAGGTTTGTCTGATAGCTGGGCATGATGACACCGAACAGAGCGATAATGAACAGGACGACCGCTAACACCGGCGGTAAAATGATTTTGAATATCTCTTTGAGTGGCAGCTTATGTGGCATATAAAGTTTCAAGTTTGAGAAATAAACATATTACATTCAGCCTTCATTTAATGAGGCGAGAGGAAAAAACAGTACATAGTTAAGCGTATGTTTTGCGAAATCTGACCTACATTTTTAAAGCTGAATGACTTTTTGGAAATTCCCTGATCCTGCTGACGACGTTT
>JACNJF010000016.1 GCA_014382695.1 Gammaproteobacteria bacterium
TCAGGGTATCCAGAATAACCTCGGTTTCACGATCTCTTAGATCATTCTGCAATTGCCCGCTGTCATCGGCATGCTCTTCATGCACGCTCTGCGAAAAGCTGCCGGATACTTCCAGCATTATATCTTCTGCACTGATTTCTGAAGACTGCTTGAGAATCATGGCCCGTTGAATCACGTTATCCAGCTCACGTACATTACCGGGCCAGGAATGTGTTAGTAATAGCTGTTTTGCAGCGGACGATAGACGGGTTGCGTGACCACCAGCCCGGTCATACACGGCGATAAACTTTTCCGCCAGCGGTAAAATATCGGCTCTACGCTGGCGTAACGCTGGAATCATCAACGGAAATACATTCAGGCGGTAGAACAGATCTTCACGAAAGCGTTTTTCAGAGACTTCTTTTTTCAGATCGCGGTTGGTAGTGGCAATCAGGCGCACATCCAGCTCGATCAGCTTATTGCTACCCAGTCGCTCGACCTGACGCTCCTGAATCACACGTAATAGTTTCGCCTGCAAAGCCAGATCCATCTCACTGATTTCATCCAGCAACAGGGTGCCTCCCTGGGCCTGTTCAAACTTGCCAATGCTGCTTTTGATGGCACCGGTGAAGGCTCCTTTTTCGTAACCAAACAGCGCCGCTTCGAGCATGTTTTCCGGTATCGCCGCACAGTTGATCGCCACGAACGGGCCTTTATGACGACTCGAATTGTGATGGATAAACTGTGAAATAACCTCCTTGCCCACCCCACTTTCACCGTTCAACAACACCGTCGCTTCGGATTGAGCAACCCGAACCGCGAGCTCTGTCAACTGCACAGTGATGGGGTCTTCTGCAATCATCGACTGGGTGGAGCGTCTGGCTACCGGCAGTAACTGCTGCTTCAGGGTTCTAACCAGCTCTGAGACTTCAAACGGTTTCACCAGATAATCGACCGCGCCCGCCTGAATTGCATCGACCGCCTGTGGGATGGAGCCGTAAGCCGTCATCAAAATGACCGGAATGCCATTATGCTGAGTGTTCACATACTCCAGTAGCTGATAGCCATTACCCGGACTCATCTGTACATCGCTCAGAACCAGCATCACATCGTTTTCGCGCAACAACTGCTGAGCCTGATGCCCATTTTCAGCCTGGATGAAACTGATAGCATGGATTTCCAGCATGTCTGCAATCGCTTCGCGTAAATCCACATCATCTTCGACCAGCAATACATCAATCATTAGATTTCACCTCTTTTCGAGTCTGGCTTAACTGCGTTTTACTGGCCTGCAGACAGGGGAGTTGTATGTCAAAACGACTCCCCTGACCGGGGGTTGAGACTACCGAAATTTTGCCCTGATGGGATTCGATGACGGATTTAACCACGGCAAGGCCGAGACCCGTTCCATCCATCTTGGTGGTAAAGAATGGGTCGAACAGATGCTGTAATATTTTTTCATCCATACCACAGCCGTTATCGGCGATCGTAATCAGCATATCTCCCTGGCGGCTGGTACTTACATCAATTCGAATATGCAACTGCTGCTGTGCAGCATCCATCGCATTCATGCAGATATTCGCCAGCGCTCCGAGCAGTGCATCCTTGTTACCGTTAATCAGCAGGGGGCGATCTGGTACATTCAATTCCAGCCCCGCAGAGCGTAGTTTTAAATGGGGTAATAACTGATCATTCAATTCACTAAGCAGGCTGGAAACAGCAAAATCACTCATATGAAACTGCCCACCATGCGCAAATACCAGCATGTCATTGATCATGGTTTCGATATGCTTGACTCGTTGCAGTGCTTTGGCAGTAAATTTCTGGCTTTTTTCGGCTGGCAGCTCAGCATCCACTACCTGCGATAGATACAGCATGGTTGAAGCTAAAGGCGTACGAATCTGATGTGCCAGACTGGCCATCATTTTACCCATCGTCATCAGGTGCAGGTTTTGCTGAGCGGCGCGCTGCAGCTGGCGTGTCTGGGTCACATCGCTGAGCAGTAAAATTTGCCCGGGCTGGTATCCCAGCGGACGGGTAGAAATACTGAATTGACGCCCGTCTGAGGTTCTTAATTCGCCCTGATCCAGCTCCGCCAGAAATACCCGGTAAACCACATCGCGCCATAATGCATCCATTAACGGTTGACCCAGCAATTCAGTGGCGGCGACATTCACATCCACTACCTGACCTTTGGTATTAATCACGATCACGGCACCGGGTATGGCGTCCAGCAAAGCACGCAGATGCTGTGTCACTTTGCTGTTGTCCACGCTAACGCCCGGGTCAGCTTGTGACAGGCTATAGCAGGCAAATGATTCATTGAGCTGGTTATAACTGTTAACCAGCGATTCCGGTAATACATTGAATTCATTAAAAGCCTGTAGCAGGTTAGTATTCTGAGCACTGATATCCATGATGATTTATCTAGTTGATCAACATGGAAGCAATGCAGGAATTAATCCATCAAATTTAAACGCTAATATTTCAGTAACTTACATTTTAAGCCAGTTCAGATGTGACAATTATTTGACTCGCTATTTAGCACTAAAGCAAACCATTCACGGTATTTTACGAACTCCCCTAGCGCTCTATTTCGTATTTCCGCATTTTTTCTACCAGTGTCGTTCTGCGCATATTGAGTAAATTTGCAGCACGTGCGACGACATTATTGGTTTCATTCAACGCCTGTTCGATCAGCGAGATTTCGATATCGTTGAGATGCTTTTTCATATCAATACCTTCAGCCGGTAATTGAAATACATCGACTGCAGTCTCTATTGCGTAACTCTGACACTGAGCCGCGGGGACATGTAGATCAATGTCTGCATTGATGTATTTTTCCGGCAAGTCTTTAGCGTCAACGACATTATGCGGATGTAATATGGCCAGGCGCTCGATCAGATTAGCCAGCTCTCTGACATTACCCGGCCAGTCATAGTGAGCCAGCATATTGATCGCCGACTGGGTTAACCGTACCGATCCTCTTGAGTCTTTTTCAATACGTTTAATCAACTCAAGGATCAGCAGTGGAATATCTTCGCGCCGTTCACGCAATGGGGATACTTCAATCGGAAATACATTCAGCCGGTAATACAGATCTTCGCGGAATTTACCCTCCTTGATCAGCTCCTCCAGCGGACGATGGGTTGCGGCTATTACGCGAACATTGGTTTTATTGGTCTGGTTGCTGCCGACACGTTCGTAGGTATGCTCCTGTAAAACGCGCAGCAACTTAACCTGCATGGCGAGCGGCATATCCCCGATTTCGTCCAGAAAAATAACCCCGCCATCGGCCATTTCAAAACGTCCCTGCCGGTTACTGATGGCGCCGGTAAAAGCGCCCTTATCATGCCCGAACAGCTCACTTTCCAGCAGTTCAGACGGAATAGCGCCACAGTTAATCGGAATGAAAGGTTTCTGATTACGATTGGACAGGGCATGTATATTGCGTGCGACCACTTCCTTACCGGTTCCGGACTCACCCATGATCAGCACCGATGCCGTGGTATCGGCCACCTGCTCGATCATTCGATTGATGTATAAAATCGAAGCACTTTGTCCAATGAGATTCTGACAGTCCCGGTTACTACGGCGACGCTCTCTTTTATTATGATTTTTAATCGAATCCAGAATATTACTCAGTGAATAATAATCGGCTTCAAAACACAGCGCAGAGA
>JACNJF010000064.1 GCA_014382695.1 Gammaproteobacteria bacterium
GTATCCCAGAACCAGCGTGCACCCTGTTGCCAGGGAATCCCCATATTCTTAGTTAATAGCGATGCCACCAGCATGCGTACCCGGTTATGCATACTACCGCTCTGCCATAGCTCACGCATGCCGGCATCGACAATAGGGATGCCGGTTTTACCCTGCTGCCATCGCTCCAGCACAGAGTTGTCATCCTGCCAGAAGGCATTACTGAATTTCGGGTTCATCGGCTGTGTGCTGGAGTGCGGGAAATGCCACAGGGTATAGCGCGCAAACTCGCGCCAGATCAGCTGGCGCAGGAAGGCTTCTGCACCAGCGGCCTGCTGACTGCTGCCAAAATCGATTAAAGGTGCCAGTGTCTGCAGTATCTGCTGCGGACTGATTTCACCAAAGTGTAGATGCGGGGAAAGACTGGAGCTTCCCCTGATCGCTGGATAATCACGCTGTGTTGTATAAATGTTCACCGTTTTATCAATAAAGTCGCGCAGATGTTTTTGTGCGCTGTGTTCACCGGGGGTCCAGTGTTGATGCAGTTTCTGGTACCAGCAGTGGTGATCCAGCAGCCCGAGTCGATCGAGCGATAATGCTGCGCTATGAGTCGGAATGTCGGATTGCGTGAGCTGCGCCTTTAATGGCGTTAGCGGTTTCAATGCATGCAGCGGCAGCTGTCTACGCAGCTTATTGTAAAACGGTGTGAACACGCGATATGGCGTCTGCTTTGCGGCCGTTAACAGCTGGTCTGGACTGGACAGCAGATCCTGAGCAAAGCGCTGTACCTGACAGCCCTCAGATTGCAGCCGGGTCTGCAGGCGTTGCTCGAGTTGAAGTCGAGCCGGTTCGTGCCGATTGCTCCAGCATATGTTTTGAATGCGGTAATCCTGCACCAGTTGTGGAATGATCTGACACGGATCGGCTTCGAACAGTTGCAGGTGGATACCCAGTTTGAGCAGATCTGTGCTTAGTTGCCGCAGGCTATGATGCAGCCACCAGCGTGAGGCCGCACCCTCTGTCCATTCAGCATCCTGTTCAGGGCTGTGAATATAGACCGCAATTAGCGGCTGTCCGAGTTCCAGCGCATGGCTTAAAGCCGGGTTATCGTTGATGCGCAGGTCGCGCTGAAACCATAGCAGGGTCGCCATGTTTAGCGCTTACGGGAAGAGGCGATCGGGTACACCGGGATATGGCTTTCGAATACGCGTATCGCAACCGAGATATTGGCGCCCAGCAGGATTCCACCGGCGGCCTGAAACGCTTCGCTATCCAGCGGCTGGTCAGAACCGCCGATAAAAACCGGTGTTGAAATTTCACTGGGCAGGCGGATCAGCGCCTGATTAATGCTTTGATCAGCTGTGTTATGTGCATGATTCGGCAGCGACAGTACCAGCGCTCTGGCTGCGGAGCGCTCGGCGATATATGGTAATTGATTGAGCGGCAGGTCGGCACCGAAATACAGCACCCGGTAACCGCGTGCCAGAGCCGAAAGTGAAAACAGCATCAGGCCTATTTCATGATAGTTGCCGGGCACACAGGCACACACGATACGGGCTCCTCTGGCATGGCTGTAGGCATGATGAAAGCGAGCACCGATCCGGTTCTTCAGCCAGCTGGTATAAAAATGCTCCTGCGCAATCCCGCGTTCAGGATGTTGCAGCCAGATGTCACCCAGCAGTTGCAAGGTCGGTAGAATCAGTTGCTCGGTCACCATTTCTATCGGGTACAGGGAAGTGGCTTCGTTGTAGATCGCGTCGATACGTTCGATATTAAAATCACTGGTCGAGTCCATGCTTGCGCGAATAAAGTTTTGCCAGATATCGCTCATCTCGGATGTTTCTGCAGGCGTGCTGGCGGGTGCTATGGCCGCTTTAACGCTGGCAGTCGACGCATCGGCTGTTATATCAGCCGCCAGCATCTGAGCGATGGCCGGTAGTGAGTGTCCATCGTTCAGCAGGTCGAGAATCTTCAGCACGCGCCGCGCATCCTGTGCATTGTAGAGGCGGTGGCCTTTCGGCGTTCTGGCCGGATGCATCAGGCCGTAACGTCGTTCCCAGGCGCGCAGGGTTGAGGTGCCGACTCCGGTTTTCTCTGACAGAATACGAATCGGGAAGCGTTGCATGGATTCTTGTGTGGTTAGCATGGTAGTAATGGTTGAGTTTTTCATCGGTGTATTGTACAAGAATAACCTGCTTGTACAAGAAAGTAACTGAGGTCTAAGAAGTGGGTTGGTTTAACGGTTACTGGCCCGCCATTTTCGGCAGGCCGAATCTGCAGACTCAGCAAGCTGAGCTTATGAGAGGTATTGATTCTTACTGCTGAATACAGCAGATCGCCGTGCAGGGCGGGTCAGGGCTTATAAAGTTGTACCTGGTCGCTCCCGTTTTGCCTGGCCTGTAGCAGTGCTTTTTCTGCTCTTTCAATAACATCGGTAAAGCTGAAGTCTCCGGCAGTCACTTCTGATACGCCGATGCTAACGGTAATCTGGATATTCTCATCGCCGATTGCGAAACTGTTTTTCTGTACCGACTGACGAAAGCGGATGGCTGAAATCAGTGCGTGTTCGAGCGTGGTGTGGTGCAGCAAAATACAGAATTCTTCACCGCCGATCCGTGCAGCCCTGTCATACGAGCGAAAGATCTCTTCAAAGCTATCGGCCAGTTTTTTTAAAACCAGGTCACCGCTAGCATGGCCGTAGGTATCATTGATTTTTTGGAAATGATCAATGTCGATCATTAGTAAGGAGTAGGCGTTGCTGGTTCGGGTAAACTGGGAAAATTCATAGATCATGATTTCATCGAAAGCGCGACGATTGAGTAAACCGGTGAGTTCATCGGTTTTGGAGAGTGCATCGAGTTTCAGTTCGAGGTCTTTCTGCTCCGTTACATCACGTTGAATTGCGGCAAAATGGGTGACTTCACCAGCGGCGTTTTTGAGTGGCAGTATGTTCAGGTCGAGCCAGTACTCCGCTCCCATTTTACTGTAGTTCTTGATGGTGACTTTTACAGGCTGCTGTTTGAGCAGAGCATCGTGAATCAGATCACTGGTTTTTTTATCGGTGCCGCCGGATTGTAGTATGCGCGGATTTTTTCCGATGGCTTCTTGCGCCGTATAACCGGTGAGGCGGGTGAAGGCCTTATTGACATAGACGATTTCAGGGCCTGGTTGTTCCAGAGGTGAGGCTTTGGTGACAAGCACAACATCCTGTGCTTCTTCGACAATGTCCTTAAAACTAAAAGGTAATTCATTCATAGTCTGATACCGCTAATTACTGAAGATATGGGATAACTCTAGCAGCTGTAAGTCGTTTCTGCTGAGTTAAATAGTGAAACAATTCGTGATAGATTCGAGTACAGCTAAAGTGGTCATAGTGATGTTCGCAGGCCTTTTAAAAATGGTTTGTTTCTTGTTCAGTAAAGTGGGGCTAAAAACTGCAGCAGGATGGATAGCCTGGTGCGCTTGCGCAGGACTAAGCATGCTGCTGGATTCTCTGCCACCGTTGTGCTGTCGATGCGAGCGGTTAGCTACAGTAGCAATTCTTCCAGCTCGGCGGAGCGGGTTCCGGCGATGGGTTTGTTATCATTGCTGTGGTAGGTAAACACCAGCGAGAATTTGGTCTGAGTACTGTGATTACGGCTGGCACGGTGTAACAGTTTACAGTCAAAAAACAGTACATCACCCGGATTCAGCAGTACCGGCTGTTGTTGCGAGATGAGAGCCTGATTGGCAGCCAGGTCATCTTTGAAAAAGGTTTTTTGGTCAAACTGGGATGCGTTGTACTGCCAGTTATGACTGCCGGGGATTACCCACATGCCGCCATTATGTGGTTGCTCCTGACCCAGAGCGAGCCATACGCTGATTAATTCGGGGCGTTCAAACGACCAGTAACGGATATCCTGATGCCACCCGGTGTCGCTGCTATAAGCGGGTGATTTGGTCATCAGACAGTTGTGATGGGTCTGGCTCAGGGTGATGTCAGGTTGGGCAAATAACTGTTGCAGACAACGTTTGATGGTAGGGCTGGTCGCCCAGTCTTTCCATGCACTATCTCGCTCAGTGGCACACAGCAGGCGGCGAACTGTTTTTCCGCCCGAGGTGGTGAGCGATTCGGGTGCGCCTGGGTAGCCCAGATTGGCTTCCAGTTCGAGTGGTTCGAGGCGTTGCTGCAGGCTGTGCTGGGCAAGCTGTTGCAGGTTTTGCAGTTTTGTAGCTCTCAGCATCTGCGGCAGCACCAGGAAGCCATTTTGCTGATAACTTTGCAGTTGTTGTGGGGTGAGTAGGGTTTCGCTGGTGCTCAATTTAAAAATCAGGGAGTCATGGCTGGAATGCTGAAATTACAGCAATCGGCTGGAGCAGTGAAGTTTTTTGTAGAACAGTAATGGCTAAAGCTGTCAATGCACAGTATTGTCTGCGCTGCCGCAGTGCGATTGCTGGCCAGCGGGCGCTTCAACCTCAAGCCCTGGCCGCGTTCAGCTGGTTGATCAGCTCTGCGTATTCAGTATCCATCGCATTGATCACGCCATGCCGGATCAGGAAATCGATCATCACCAGGTTACAGTTAAGTTTGATGTCATCACTGTCATGTATTCGCTGTGCCACCTTATGCAGCGGCCATAACTCAAATGATTCAACTTCACCATCGGTACAGTGTGGAATAAAGTCTGGCGGCAACTCCAGATCGTAACAATACAGTGTATCCGGCTTCAGCCCCAGTTCGGTTTCACGGCGGTAGGATAGCGTGCCAGTTAGACGTGCCTGCGCGGCCAGCTCTGGCGGAATGCCAGCTTCTTCCCAGCATTCCTTGGCCAGGTTCTGGGGCAGGCTGAGTCCCCATGGCAGGCCACCGGCAACCAGATGGTCGAGCTTGCCGGGAGCGTGACGTTTGGTCTGTGAGCGTCGCCCCATCCATAGTTTGATTTCACCCTTACGCCGCACATAGCCATTCAGGTGCTGACCGAAGGCTCTGACCCCGAAATAAGGAACCAGTGCACGATCCATCAGAAACAGTGCCTGATCCGGCTGCCCGTTGGTCACCGCAAACAGTTCACCCAGGCGGTAGCCAAGCAGCTTTTTTTCCAGCAGGGTGTCGGTGAGTTGTTGCATAGACAGGTTAAGGCTATTGAAATCATTTGCCGCAGGATTCCAGTGCAGGGCATCGTGCTGCAGACTGAAATCAGCTGAAACAGTCGAAAGCGAATCCGCAAACGCGTGTTTGACAGAGCCTACTGCGCTGCCATTTACCACGAATGGCCGGAAGTGCTCCGCCTGATAAAGGTTGCAATGTTTAAAGTGATGCAGATAACTCATAGAATAAGCCCGAAATTGACTGAAACGCTGGTTAAGTCTCGATATTCATGGAGTGATTAATTGCTTACTGTTTTAACAGCGCTTCAATGCGGCCTACGATCTGCGGGCTGTCCGGGGTTACCGGGCTGGTGAAGCTGTCGACCAGTTTACCCTCGCGGTCGAGCAGGTATTTGTGGAAGTTCCAGCGTGGATAACCGGCCTGCTCGCCGAGCTTTTTATACAGCGGGTCGGCATTGGTTTTTTTCACACTGGTCTTTTGAAACATGGGGAATTTTACCGCGTAGGTATTCACGCAGAAATCTTTAATCTGTTGTTCGGTACCGGGTTCCTGTCCGCCAAAATCATTCGACGGAAATCCCAGTACTACCAGCCCATCCTGTTTATGTTTTTCGTAGAGTGATTCGAGTGCTTCGTATTGGCCGGTGTAGCCACATTTACTGGCGGTGTTAACGATCAGTATGACCTTGCCCTGATAGGCTTCGCATAGATTGAGCGCGCTATCGGTATTCAGTGTGCGTACATCAAAGTTCAGGTTTTCAGAGCAGTTCGGCTGACTGGCGTGGACTGCGCTATGAGCCAGCAGTGGCAGTAGCAGGGTTAGCTTTAACAGGGTGTTTTTTAGCTTGGAATTCATCAGGGTCTCCAGATCAGAAATTGATCGTATACATTCAGCATCATCTTAATCGGCCAGGGGCATGAAATATACCCCGAACGATCATTGAATGACGGCTGCCGGGGAGGGTTTTTGCTTTCATCTGCTGTGGGCGGTTTTCAGGGATTGAGAAATTCAGCACGGGTATGAATATTTGCCTTGAAGCAGCCTCCCAGCGCCGTGGTAGTGGTTTGAGAATTGCTATCCATCACCCCGCGTGATTTTACACAGTAATGGGTGGCATCAATGCTGACTGCAACATTATCGGTCTCCAGCAGGGCCTGCAGGGCAACCAGGATCTGTCTGGTCAGGCGTTCCTGCACCTGCGGGCGCTGGCCGAAAAAGCGTACGATGCGGTTGATTTTGGATAGTCCGATGATTTTTTGAGCCGGGATGTAAGCCACTTTGGCGCTGCCATCGATGGTTACAAAATGGTGTTCACAGGTGCTGGTGAGGTCGATGTTACGCACCTTGACCATCTCATTTGCCCCCATTTTATTTTCGATCAGGGTAATTTTCGGGAACTGGCGGTAGTCCAGCCCGGAAAAAATTTCATGCACATACATTTTGGCGATGCGGTGTGGTGTTTCGGCCAGGCTATCATCGGCCAGGTCGAGTCCAAGCGTCGTCACCACTTCAGACATCAGTTTGCGGATACGGTCATATTTCTGTTCGGTATCCAGTCCGTTTTCGATCATCGGCGTTTCCAGATTATTCTTGATCAGGGTTTCACGCACCAGCATCGCTTCCAGGCTAAGCTCTGCGGATGGACTGGTGTGAGGTCGAGCGATAGACACGGGATGGTTTTTCATGAGGCTTTCTCCAGTAGATTGATGCTGCGGTTAGTTTCGGCGTCATAGTTCAGGGTCAGAGAAACGGAGTCTGCAAAACGCAAAGCATGCGGTTTGTCTACACAAACGCTGGCCTTCAGCACCAGCGGGTCAGCGCTGCAGATGTTGAGGATGTCGGCAACCAGCTTTTCGAGTAATAAAAAGCGCCCATTTTCAACCAGTTGAATGACCTGCTTGGTGATATCACGATAATTCAGTGCGCCTTCGAGCCGGTCGGACAGTACCGCATCATTAATGCGGTAACTGATCTCTATGTTAATCACTACATCCTGTTGCTTCAGTTTTTCTTCCGGGTTAAAACCGATAAAGGTACGCAGGCGTAGATTGTGAATCTTGATAGTGGCGTGGTTTAGCCTGTTCATGCGAGTACCTCGTTAATTTGAGTGAGAGGCGAGCTTTGCAGGCGCGCCAGTAAAATATCAATCAGTGCAGGATGGTCTGCGACCAACGGACAGATAGCGATGCGAAATGCCGGATATTGCTGCATCACCTGCTGACAGATTTCGAGGATGTCACCTCCTGCACCTGCATGCGAGCCTGGCAGGAAAAACTGCAGCGCAACGATCGCACTGGTTTCTCCTGCCTGCGCTTTTTTGATTAGCCAGTGCTGTAACAGTTCACCGTTAAAATCATATGCCGCCTGTGTACGTCGCTCCATCACCGCCTGTTCCAGTTGGACCGCCTGCGGCAGCATTTTGTGCAGTTGCTGTACCAGATGCTGACGTACAGCGGTTACCTGCGGTTGTGGTGAGCCATGATCAACCAGCACGATATTGTTGAGCTGTAGTGACTGCTGCATGGCGGTTTGCAGGATATGCTCATAAATAATGGTCGTGAGCACCGGTTCTCCCTGCGGCAGCGGATAAATCGGATCTGCGATATGCAGGCTGAACTCGCCATACTGCCGGGTTAACAGCTCGAGCTGTTCAGGTACATACGAGCTAATCGCCTTGCTCGGGCCAAAAAATAATGGCAACAGTACAAACTCACGTTGCCCCTGCTGTAGTTGTGCAGCGATAAAAGGCTTCAACAACTGAGCCGGACTGCCTTGCAGTCGGTCAGCGCCTATTCGATCAGCGTGCTGTAAGGAAACCGGGTGAATCGTCATTCCACACTTACGGCTAAGCCTGCTGGCCAGTTGTCGAAGTTGCAGCGTCGCTGCCGGCCGGCTGGAGCCATTATCAGCGAGCATTATTGTAGGCATTCCTTGAAACTCCTGCGGTTATTTAACGAGAGACTAGTAAGTTGTACGCTGATTGTACAATAATTCGATTTATGTACAAGAAATATTGACATGTATAGTTATTATGACTAATGTTTATGGGTGTTTTAACGCTGTCTGCTTGCAGAGTTGAGTTTGGCGGTTCATCAGGAGAGTTAAGTGAGTTATTTTTTTTCAGCAGCTAAGGTTCGTGGGCAACAGGGTTTTCAGCATGGGCGTGAGCCGGCGCTCGGTATTCTGGTGGTTAATCTGGGGACTCCGGATGCCGCTACCAGCGGCGACGTGAGACGTTATCTGGCTGAGTTTCTGTCCGATAGCCGGGTGGTGGAGATCCCCCGCCTGCTTTGGAAGATCATTCTGCACGGCATTATTTTGCGTGTACGTCCGGCTAAATCTGCCAGGGCTTACCAGCGCGTATGGAGTGACCGGGGATCTCCGCTGATGGTGGCTTCGTCTGATCTGGCCAGCAAGATTGGAGAACAAATGCAGCAGCACTGTAGTGGCAGGGTCGTTACCGAGCTGGCTATGCGCTATGGCAACCCTTCCATCCATGAAGGACTGGAAAAGCTGCAGGCTGCCGGTGCAGAGCGCCTGCTGGTGCTGCCGCTATACCCTCAGTATTCCGGTGCTACTACCGGTACTGTGGCCGATGCGGTGTTTAAAAATCTGATGCAATGGCGCTGGGTGCCGGAGCTGCGCATGATGGGGGCCTACCATGATGATCCCCTCTACATACAGGGAGTGGCCGATTCGGTTCGCCAGCACTGGCAGCACAAGGGTCGTGGTGATCGTCTACTGATCTCCTTTCATGGAATGCCGAAGGCTACCCTGATCGCTGGTGATCCCTACTTCTGTCATTGTCACAAAACAGCACGTCTGATTGCTCAGGCATTAGATCTTAAAGAAGGTGAGTGGGAGATGGCGTTCCAGTCACGCTTTGGTGCGGCAGAGTGGCTGCAGCCTTACAGCGCTGAACGATGGAAGGCTCTACCCACAGAAGGCGTGAAGCATCTGACGGTGGTGTGTCCCGGTTTTGCGGTTGACTGTCTGGAAACACTGGATGAGATTGCGATCGAGGGGCGTGATGAATTTCTCGCGGCGGGAGGAGAGCGGTTTGATTATGTGCCAGCGCTAAATGCATCACCAGCCCAGCTGGAGTTAATGATACAACGACTGATCAGTCATGCATCCGGCTGGCCGGAGCTGGAACCCGTGATCGATCAAACCGGACTGAATGAAAACCTTAATCTTAGTGCGCAGCTCGCTAGAGCCGCCGGAGGAAATTAACATGAGTACCCTTTATTCCCTGCAACAGAATCGACTCAATAGCAGTCAGAATGCCCAGCCGCGTGTCGGCGTAAGCGCCTGTCTGCTCGGTCGAAAAGTACGATTTGATGGTGGTCATAAGAATAATCAGCTGATTGTCAGCTCGCTGTCAAAGCATCTGGAGTTGAAGCCGGTATGCCCTGAAGTGGAGGCCGGTTTCAGTACCCCGCGTGCGGCGATGCAGTTGCGCAAGAATGGTGAACAGATTCGTCTGGTCATCAATAAGGCCCCTTTTCAGGATGTAACCGGGCAGATGAATGATTATATCCACGCCAAACTGGATTCACTTGCAGGGCTGGATGGTTTTATTTTTAAGAAAGATTCCCCCAGTTGTGGCGCCTTCCGGGTACCGGTGGTGATCAATCAGGATGGTTATAGAAATCGCGATGCTGTCGGCCTGTTTGCCGGAGCTTTTAGAGAACGTTTCCCACTTATTCCAATAGAAGAAGAAGGGCGTTTAAACGATAGTGCCCTGCGTGAAAATTTCTTTGAGCGGGTATATGCCTACCAGCGCTGGAAGATGATTCCTGATGCAATGCATAATGTTAAGGGGCTGATTGAATTCCATGCGCGTCATAAACTGATGCTGATGGGGCGTGGCAGTCATTATTATCAGGAACTCGGGCGACTGGTCGCTGATACTACGCGTAGCAATCTGGCGCACAGGCGTTCGGCCTACATCGATCGCTTCATGCAGGTGATGACGCTATTGTCGCGTCCCGGGCGTCAGGTCAATGTGATGCAGCATATTATGGGTTACCTGAAACCGTTTATCAGTGCAGAGGACAAGCAGGAGCTGTTAGCCGTATTTGAGGCCTACCGCCAGCAGGAGTTACCGTTGATTACACCGATTACCCTGCTTAGTCATCATCTGCGCGTACATCCTCAGCCCTATATCAACCAGCAGCATTACCTTGACCCGTTTCCGCGTCAGCTTGCGCTGCGCTCATTACTGTAGGGGCGTGAGTTTTATGCCTGTTCCGGCAGGATATCGATGGTGCGTACAAAGATGACGCCATCAAAGGTGCGCTGCAGCAGGCGGCTGTAAAAATTTTTAATCAGGGTGCCGGAAGGAAAACGGATGAACTGGCCCTTTTTTAACTCAACACGTGGTGCAGCCAGCCACAGTTTTTTATGCCCCATTTCGATCTGGACCTGAATGTAGGTGTAGCCATTGCTATTGATTGCCTCCAGTACCTGGCCCTGATAGGGCAGATGGGTGGTTTCAGGGAGCTTTAACATGTCCAGTGACTCATCGGTAGAAGGATGCCCCGGTGGAGGCACTGCAAACAGGCTACCCGTTGCAGCGCTTAAAATGCCTAGCAGAAATAGATGCTGAATAGGGAATGATTTCATGGTGGCCTCCTGAGTCCGTTGAATTGTAACCGAGCAGGGAAAATAAATCCCGCTTGCAGGGTTCTGGCAGGCAAAAAAAAACGGCCGGGATCAACCCGGCCGTTTATCATCAGAGTATGCATAAGCTTACAGGCTTTTCAGGTACTCAACCAGATCGGCAATCTCGTTCAGCGTGAGTGCTGGAACACCGCTTACCGAGGTTTTTGCAATCAGCTGATTGATCGCATCGGTCAGCGTCGCAGCACTGCTATCATGGAAATAATGTGCAATTGAAGCGATGCCGCGCAGGCTCGGAACATGGATGCCGCCTGCCAGACCACCCGCAGGATCAGTCGCAGTAACCTTGTACAGACCGGAGCCGGTCAGATCTGGTGTGCTATGACAGCTGGAGCAGTTAGCCTTACCGTAGAACAGTTCGAATCCGGCTTCAGCGCTGGCTTCAACGAAACTATCTGGTGCAGGGCTGGTGATGGAGCGCATGAAATCCTGCACATAGAGCAGTTTCTGCAGCGTAATATCATTACCCGGAGCATTTGTTTCGGCAGCAGCCAGTGCATCCAGTAATACCTGTGGTGGGGTTGCACTCAGTTCTGGGGACAGGGTGCGCCTGAGCCCGTTCCAAACGCGCCATTTGCATGCATCACCAGATCGTAGACCGCTTCGCTGATGCTGGCCAGACCATTGTTAGCGGAACTACTCTGGAACAGACCGTCCCAGCCAATGGTGTAACCCTGTTCTTCCAGATCGACCATATTCCAGATGGGTGGATAGGCAGTCGGGTTAGCGACACCATCATCCAGAACATTATCGGGCAAAGAGCGTACATCGAAACGACCAGGGCCCCAGCTGTTGAGAAAGTCGACCGTGGCCTGGCCTGAACCGGTTGCAAACGGGGTGAATGGGAGTATTGCGCCGGCGGCAGTTGTTACATACACGCCTTTGATGCCGATCACGGCACCGGCCTTGATCAGTGCACGGGTGGTCGCGGCATCTGTCAGCGCGGCATCCTTGGCGGCGGTATCGCTATCGCTGCCGATCATCACATCGACGATGGCCTGTGGAACCTTGCTCAGGTCTACCTACCCAGCGCTACCGCATCCGCAGGGGTGACCGCGTTGAGTACGTTATGCAGTCCGACTACGCCACCGAAGAAGGCTTCATTGCCGAAGGTTTCATCCATGAATACGGATTTACCGGCTTCAACGCCAGTTCCGCTGACGCCCTGTAAATTACGCAGTTGAGCACGGAAGGTACCATTGATGTCGGTACTTAAAGCAACCAGTTGCTGAGTTGACGGGCGATAAAAATTAGCGTTCAGACCGGCCCATTCGACACCGGACTTCTGTGCGATTTCCCCCAGTTGTGGATGCTGTGGAGCACTCGATGCCGCCAGCGTCAGTTTAATCGGCTGCGATGAACTGAGCGGCGTTCCCTGCTGGTCAACCAGTGCTATGCGGTAATCACTGCTGACACTGGTGAGGGCACCTTTTGCCGCCGTTCTGGCAGCCAGACGAGTGACCGTAAGAGTCGCTTCACTGGATAGTGCACCAGCGGGTATGTTGATCGAGAGTTTACTATCCGGGTAGGTGAAAGTGCCACCGGTGGAAGCGACTACCGCCTGCCCATTGATGATGGTAGTACCTTCGCTGACGGGGTCGTCATTATCACTGGAGCAGCCGAATACGGTTGCCGTAGCCAGTACGATACTGATTAATTGATAGAGAGGTTTTCTGGTTAAAAATGGAATGTAGGGTGCTCCTTTGTTTTTGTTAGGTAGTGTTGAAATGTGTGGCTGCCCCAGGTTTTTGCTGCATTTTCGGGTGCAGGCCAGACTTTGCGAACTTACCCGGGGGGATGTTTAATTTATTCCCCGAGTGATCAGGCATGGAGCTTGCCATAGCCATCGACCGCTGGCTGTGACTATGTCACACCGGATGGTATTTTTTGCGGGAGTGCTCAGGGCCGGCATTGGTGGCCGGCCGGCTGAAGGTTTTTAGCTAAGGTGGAGTCGCTTAACCCTGCTGTAAGAGCTGTTTGAGGTCGATAACGGCGGCGTTTGCGCGTGAAATATAAGATGCCATTACCAGAGAGTGATTGGCGAACATACCGAAGCCTGAACCATTCATGATCAGCGGCGACCACAGCGTCTGCTGGGTGGCTTCGAGTTCACGAATGATCTGGCGCAGACTGATGAGTGCGTTTTTCTTGCGCAGAGTGCTGTCGAAATCCTTCTCTACCGCTTTCAGTAGATGTACCAGCGCCCAGGCGGCACCACGTGCTTCATAGAAAACGTCATCAATCTCAGACCAGGGTGTTTTGATGTCGATTTCACGTGCGTTCGAGGTGGATTGAGTCGCCGCCGAATCGCCCGCCAGATCGGTATTGATACGGGTCTGGCCGACACTCGCGCTAAGACGTTGCGACAGGCTGCCGAGACGTTTTTCGATCTGCCCGAGCCATTCTGACAGATTGTCTGCACGCGCATAGAACTGGGTGTCGGGGTTATTCGGGTTCTGTAACCGCTGCAGATAGTGCTTTAATGCATCCAGCCCTTTCTGGTATTCCGATTCCGTCGCCGGGAAAATCCACGAGTCATTATTAAAGTTGAACTGCGGCTCGGCGATGATCAGATCATTGTCTTCGGTCGACTGGGATTGTGAACGACTGAAATCGTTGCGCAACGCACGGGCCATATCACGGCACTGGATCAGCACGCCATACTCCCAGTTAGGCAGGTTATCCAGCCACAGCGACGGTGGCATTACATCATTGCTCAGATAACCACCGCGCTTGTTAAGCAGGGTTTGCATCAGGTGTACGGTGGTGGCCGTGGTGAGGCTGCCCACCGTCAACTTGTCGCTGGTTTGCGGGGCCAGCTCGCGCGCAACTTCAACCACGTCAAAGCTGTCTGGTTCCTGGCTCCAGTACCAGCTGGTGACTAGCAGTATCACAATCAGACCAGCGATTACACCTCCACTTAGACCGAAGATTTTTTTCTGGTTGAGCCATAGTAGCTGCTGTTGCATCCTTTGTTTAAGATTACTAAAGCGGTTTTCGAGTGAATCGGTCATAGGGCTTGAACTTGTATTTTTTTTAACAGCGGTCATTATAAACGGATATCGAAGGTTTATTCGAATCTACTTTCACGGGTTAACGATTTCATGATGAAAATATTTAAATGGCTATTAGCTGGCATCGCTCTGCTGGTCGTACTGGTAATAGTGGCGGTGGGTGCTTTTTTGGCCCTGTTTGATGCCAATGAGTACAAGCAGAATCTATCTGATCTGGTGCAGCAGCAGACTGGACGCAGTCTCCAGTTTAGCGGTGATATCAAGCTCACCCTATATCCGTCACTGGGGATGAAACTGGGTGCGATGACGTTTGCGAATGCGCCCGGGTTTGGCGACAGTCCGATGCTGGCGGTGAAAAATGCCAGCGTCAGTGTGGATGTGCTATCGCTGCTGGCGTTTAAACCGCAGATCGCACAGCTGCAACTTGACGGATTAAAACTGACCCTGCAGAAGAGCGCACAGGGCAAAACCAACTGGGATGATCTGGTTAAGTCATCGCCGCCCGCTGTGGAATCGGATAAAACTGCTACGCCGCCCGCGGCTGACGATGCGGCTGGATTTAAGCTGGAAGGCGCGTTCGATGGGCTGCTGATCAGTAATGCACAGCTGCTGTGGAAGGATGCCAGTACGGGTGACGAGTACCGGGTGGATATTTCGCAGCTGACCACCGGCGCGATAGCGCCTGATCTAGAGTTTCCGTTGCAACTGCGTATGGCGCTGGAAAGTGTCGGTCAGCTGTCTGCTCAGATGACGCTAAATACCCGGATTCTGTTTAAAAACCAGGTGCTCAGTTTACGCGGGCTGCAGCTCGAAACCAGTGCAGCAGGAGCACTGATACCGGTTGATCAAGTATCCCTGAATCTCGCTGCGGAAGTGACTTTTTCACTGCCGGATCAACGCCTTGGAGTGAGTGCATTCAACACTCGAATCAATACCAGAGGGGGGGTTCTGGAGAAATCCGCGACCACTCTGAGTGGCGAGATCGGGTTTGATCTGACGCGTCAGGAACTCACGGTCGGGGTACTTGATCTGCAGTCTGAGCTGCACGGCGAAGCGGTTCCGAATGGCCAGCTGAAGGCGGCACTGTCTGCCAGCAAGCTGGAGCTATTGCTCGAAAAACGGGCGCTGAAACTGGATGATCTGGTGCTGGCGTTGAATGAAAATCGTTTTAAAGGATTTCTGCAGCTGCTCGATTATCAACGTCCGGATGTGCGTTTTGAGCTCTCCAGCGAACGTTTCGATCTGGATAAACTGCTGGGAGCTTCTATCACTCAACCCGAAGTGCCAGCGCCTCAACCGGAGGAAGCTCCAGCCGCCGATGTGCAGATCTCATTACCGATGGAGTTATTGCGCAATCTGAGGCTGGACGGCAGGCTTGCCGTGGCTAGCCTGATCGCACAGGGTCTGACGCTGAACGATATCGTGCTGAAGATGACGGCGGATAAAGGTATCGTCAGGCTCGATCCATTCACCATGAATCTGTATCAGGGCAGTTTTGTGTCGGCCATTCAAATCAATGCACAGGCGGATAAGCCGGTGTACACGGTGAGTAAACAGTTAACCGGTTTTAAGATCGGTAAGTTTTTAACTGATTTTATGGGTGACAGCATGTTGTATGGAGAAACCGATCTGAATCTCCATTTGACTGCCGAGGGCGAATGGCTGAGTGCGTTGAAGTCGAGCCTGAATGGTGATCTGTCACTGGCGCTGAAAGATGGCTCAGTCAAGGGCATCAATATCCGTCACTCCATTGACTCGGCACGGGCAAAGCTAAGAAGAGAGGATGTTCCCGAGCTGGTGGAAAAGAAAACTGATTTTAGTGCCCTGTCGCTGTCAGCAATGATTAAAAATGGCGTGGTGAGTACGGATGACCTGGATATGCAGGCACCGCTGGTGCGACTGGGCGGAAAGGGTACTGCCGATCTGGTACATGAAACGGTCGACTATCTGCTAAATGCAAAGCTGGTGTCCTCGTTCAAAGGGCAGCAGGGCGGTACGGCCGATGAACTGACTGGTCTGACTATCCCGGTAGCGATTCGAGGTTCGTGGCTGTCGCCTGAAATTGATATACAGCTGGATGAAATATTCAAGGCTAAACTGAACGCCAAAAAACAGCAGATTAGCGACGCTCTGGATAAACAGAATGATGCGCTGGCGCAGAAGCTGGCGGCGGAAAAAGCCAGCCTGAAAGCAACCCAGGATAAGGCGCTGGCGGAGAAAAAGGCGCAGCTTGAGTTACAGCAACAGCAGGCCGAGGATGCAAAGAAAGCCGAGCTGGATGCACGCAAAAAACAGGAAGAAGAAAAAGCCCGTAAAAAGCTGGATGAAAAGCTGAAAAAATTATTCTGATGACCGAGCTTTCCAGCCGGCTGCTGCCCTGGTTTGAGCAGTATGGGCGCAAGGGCTTGCCCTGGCAGCAGCAGGTGACGCCGTATAAGGTTTGGCTGTCAGAGATTATGTTGCAGCAGACACAGGTCGCGGCAGTGATTCCCTATTACCAGCGTTTCCTGCAAAGCTTCCCGCAGCTACAGCAACTGGCCGATGCCAGCCTTGACCAGGTGTTGCAACACTGGGCCGGTCTGGGGTATTACGCACGGGCACGTAACCTGCATAAAACCGCACAGATTGTCGCGCGCGATTTTCACGCTGAGTTTCCGGCCTCACTGGAGCAACTGATGGCATTGCCGGGCGTCGGGAAATCCACCGCCGGTGCTATTCTAAGTCTCGGCTTTGGGCAGCATGCTGCGATTCTGGACGGCAATGTCAAACGGGTTCTGGCCAGGGTCTATCAGGTGCAGGGCTGGAGCGGTCAGAGCGCGACCCAGAAACAGCTATGGCAGCTGGCTGAGCAACAGACACCTCCGGATCAAACGGGGTTTTATAATCAGGCGATGATGGATCTGGGATCGATGGTCTGTAAGCGCAGCCGTCCTGACTGCGCGAATTGCCCGCTGAGGACAAATTGCCATAGTTTTCGCGAAGATACTCAGGCACTTTTTCCGCAGCCAAAGCCACGCAGCAAGCGACCGCAGCGGCTGCGCTGGTTTCTATTACACAGAGATGACAGCGGCAGACTGCTACTACAACGTCGACCGCCACAGGGAATATGGGGTGGCCTATGGTCTTTGCCTGAGATTGAACGGCTGGAGGATTTGAGCGACTGGCAACTGCAGCAGGTCGGAAAAAGTGCCGTAGCCAGATGCTTATCAGAGCAACTGTTAACCCATCAGTTCAGTCATTTTGATTTGACCATCTCGCTGGCTGAAATCAGTGTGGCCACGGATTTTGCTGAGGCCTTTTCCTTACAGGTAAGCGAAAACACCGATTATAAATGGATCAGCTGGGAGCAACTAACCGAGTATGGTCTGCCGGCACCGGTCGAAAGGATATTGTCCTGGGTGAAACAGCATCCACTAAAAGACCAGCGGGACGACTGGCGCGCTAAATAAATGCCTGCCATTGTTTATTCAGGTTTTCAATCACCTGCTTGCTGTCACGACAACTGAGCGTGGCTGTATCGTCGGTTAAAATATTGAACCGGCGCAGCTTGCGCACTGCATCGCTGACATCAAAGTCAATGCGGGTATCGAAGGTTTCCAGAAACCACTGCTCACAGGCGCTATCCAGCTGTTCGAGCGAAGAAATTATCTGCAGATTGAGAATGGCATAGGCCAGAATGACTTCCTTGATTTCCTCCTGGCGTGCCAGATCCACCAGGAAAGTAATGGCACCGGCATTGTTATCCATGTTATGAAAATAAAGATTTTGTGCCAGAGTCGCCATGTAGCGTGTTTTCTGGATGAAGACCTTGCTGATCTGTCGCCAGATCAGCATGCCAAAGCCGCCGAGTGCTATAGCGATGGTCCAGGGGCTTGCTGCGGCCGTGACCTTGCCGATCGTCGCCAGCAGGCCACCCGCAGTTCCACCACCGCCGGTGACTGCCAGTTTTACCTTATCCAGCACTTTCATACGAACCTTGCATTCCGGAAACAGCATTTCCAGGTCTGGACTGGGAATATCCTTGAATAGTTTGAAATGGATGCCGGGTTTGTGTTGCTGGTCTTTGTAGCGTAACAGCAGGAACAGACGCTGGTAATGGATCATGCTGATGCTTTTCTTTTTCAGATAGAGTGATCTCCAGTCGCGCATTTCGATGCTGCCATTACTCATGCCACGATAAAATAGACTGACGTTTTCGAATGCGGAAAAGTCGATCTGAATCTCCAGTCCATAGGGTGATGTTTTCTGCAGGGCATACTCTATCTGCAGTTGATTAAGTTCGGTAAAATTGGCCGCGCTCAGGGTCGACTTTACCGTGTTGATGCAGTCTTCAGGGTCTGTCTGAAGCGGCTGATCAAGCAGCAGTTCGCGGTCTGGATTAAACGCCAGGTAATCATTTTTTAGCGACACCAGTTGTTGATAAAACTGGAACGAAATCAGTTGGTTAAGCTTATGGATAATCGCCATCTGTGGCGAAGTGAGAGCCGTTTGCTGTAATACTTCGATCAGACGGGAGGTGCTGACCGGGATGAAGTGGTCATACTGAACAATACTTGTTGAATTCATGAACTCAGATCGGGTGGAAAATGTAGACCTTATTTTAGCATCGATTCGGCACAGGGAAAGCCTCGCTATGGGGGCGAGAACTGAGACTGGCTATCAGGAGTTAAGGATTTCCAGTTTATTTTTTATCCAGTTCACGTGCCAGTTCGGCCAGTTCCTTGAGGCGGGCCTTTGCCTGTTTGTTGGCACCGGGACCAGCCGTTGGCATGATTTCACGCGGGCGTAGTTTGCGCCCATCTTTGGCATGCACCAGTATCGGACTGATGGGCTTGGCATGCTTGCGGTCGAGGAAAATGATCGGTTCATTGCCCTTGCCATAAATCCATTTGTCACCCCATTGGGTCAGAGTGATCAGCAGTGGCATCAGTTCCTTGCCTTTGGCGGTCAGCAGATATTCGTGGCGTTTGGCGCCAGGTTTAATGGGGACACGTTCGAGTATGCCGGTTTCACATAGCTTTTTAAGACGTGATGTGAGTATGTTACGCGCTATACCGAGATGACTCTGGAACTCTTCAAAGCGGCGAATACCAAAAAAAGCTTCGCGGATAATGAGCATCGACCAGCCTTCACCCAGGCATTCAAGAACATGCGCGATAGAACCGTTGAGAGGATCGAATTTCTCCATTTTCATCGTATTATTATCTGCCTGCTGGATGTGTTTATGGTTATTAATGATTTAGTTTTAGATTAAAACTTTTAACCAG
>JACNJF010000087.1 GCA_014382695.1 Gammaproteobacteria bacterium
ACAAAATAAGGTGGAGTTCAGGCCTGTTTATTTAGTTCTTAACGGGACAGCAGTGTTAAGCTTTAGTTTCTTATTTTTAATTCCTGAAGACATCTCCGATATCTTTTTCATAGGTATAACCCCATTCCCCTAACGCCTGCAAAAATTCCAGCTCTGATGTAAAAAACGGGTCAAAACCAGCCTCAGGAAAATCAGCAGCGTCAGCTGGATCGTCCCAAAGATTATCAACGGTCAACAGCCTCACCTGCTTTGGCCATAAAAATAACGTCGGGGTTATGGGCGGTGCAGGGAATTTAAAGAACCACACATCATCGTAGTAATTATCCAGCACCGAACGGTAAGCTTTTAACGATTGCTCTCGAGATAAAGCACTACCACTTTCGGTATGGATACCCTGTAATGCCAAAGCAACATGGTACTGGTTTTCTCCTCGTGGATTCATCGCCTGAGCGGTGGCCCACAGGTAGAAGCGCGCCTTATTAGAAGGCGCTGCTGCATCCAGAGCCCACTTAAAAGCATCACCATTTTGATCTGGCTGAGTTACCGGGGTATTCGCATAGGGATTATCGGGATCATTCAGAATACAGGGTTCAGCCCCAATACCTGCATCAGGGCAGAACAGCGTTAACACACTGTCTACCGGCAGACTGGTATTGTTCAAAACCTTGCCATCTGTTGAATCGACTTCACCACAAGCTGACACGAGCAATAATGAAACAGATAACAGGGCCGCTTTAATGACATTTGACTGCGTGTTTTGAGCACGTTGCTTTAAAATATTTTTCATCGTTTTCACCTCAACTATTATGCCCAATGATTAGAATTTGAATTCCAGGTAACTCTGGATTTCATACATATAATCATTCTTCCCATTGTCGAATTCTGCTGCCTCAGATAACTCATCAAGTTCGCGGTAGAAAAACTTTATGCCCCATTTGCTGGACAGTTTTTCATCCCCTAACCTATCCAGTAGCCGGGCATATTCCAGCTTAATTTGCAGTGGATAAACCAGATTAAACTGACGGTAAAAATCATAAGGACCGAAATCATCTTTCTTGATGTGGCCAGCGTAGATATGCTTGTTATCCAGGATCACTTTGCCATCCAGACTAATAAACTCAACCGCTTCCTTATTTGGTTCGCCGGTAGATTGCTGTTTACCAGCACTAATATTGGCAATGTATCTTAGTCCTACACGCGGATTGAAAATCATTTTACTCTTCAACAACCAGACGTCTTCAGCGGCAAGTCCTTGACCAAAAGAAGCGTTAGCTCCGGTATCTTTATTGAAAAACAGATTGGCATCCGTAGGTGTGTCGTAACTGGTCGCGGTGAGACCAATGTTGTAAGCGAAACTGGCATCCTCAGTCATATCAGCATCCCAGTTATAGAACCAGGTTCCAGGCGTCGGATCATAGGTCATAACGATCTCTAACGCGTCCGCTTCGCGGTTATCCAGCACCGCAAAAGGATCGCTGTCCGTATCTCTGGGGCTTATTCCGGGATTTAACGTGGCCGCGGTTGCCACAGGATCAATCAACGGGTTCGCATCAACAATATTTTCACGTACGAGGAATCGCGGGTAGTAGGTGAAATCACCGCTTGTAAAACGCACACCACCCTCAAGCTCTCTCTTATTACCCAGTTCAGAATAAGGTAATTCAGTACCCCACTCTTTCAAGGTTGCACCACCATTAGCCACCAGACCTGCGTAATTCAATCCGAGGTATGCTTCGGTAGAACCGCCAAGATTCATGGTCAGTTTGGTTTTGAAACCGAGTGTGTCCCGGTCACGAATATTATCGCTAACGATAGCAATACCTTCTACACGATCGTAGCTATCACCGACTTTTTCCGTACTCGCAATGAGGCCACCCAGCTCCAGCTTCAACCCTTCGCTGAGATTAGTCTTTGCATAAATAGTGGTCTGGCGTGACTGACGAACCGTCGCCTCGGTATTGGATGAAGATTCTTCGCGTTGCGCAATATCCTCAGCGTGCATGAAGGCATAATCTACACTACCGGCACCGAATTCATACTTGACGATTGCCTTGGGGTTAGCCCCCCAGTACACCTCGGGACCGAACACGATCTTCAGACCATCCATCGAATTCTTACCCGCATATTCAACACCATACGGAGCCTTTGAATTCCAGATATCCTGACCTTCCATATCGGTGGTCTCTCTTAGCAGACCGTAAAAATCACCTTCCTGCATCCAGTGGTAACGGGGCACGTGATAAAACGCTTCCAGATTGTAATTATCATCTTCATATGTGGCCTGAAAATCATACAGCTCTATACGCTCATTACTTTTAAACCCGGTTTCAGTAACACGAGTGGCATTAGCATCGCGTGTCTGGATATTCAGCGGCAGCCCTCGATCACCGTAGCGAAACTCAAAATCACTCTCCGCCACATTGGCCAGAATGTTAAGGGTAAAGTCACCCTTGATTTTACTGGTTGGCTGGAATGCAAAATCGAGGAACAGCATCTGTCCATCTGAAAAGACCAGACCGTTTTCACCATCGACCTCAAGATCATTGTCTCTGGCGTTGACAATCATTTCTCCCTTAATACTGCCTCCGGTCATTTGAAATTTTTGTGATTTTTCCTGAGCATTTTTTAATGCCCGGACTTCACTTTTCAAATTAAAATAATCCATGTTCATGTCGCGAATCTGCGAGCTGACCACGGTGTTTTCACTCTGGTAGGGATCCAGCGCCCATATAGAGGCTAGCACGTCATACGCGGTGCGAGGCTCAGACAGATAAACACCATCATCATCCAGCCTTCCTATCCGGGTAATACCGAACCATTCTTCGTTCATGTTGTTCTGACCTTCGACAAAGTCGAATTTGTATCCGCCATTGCCCCATGATGCGGTACGATCCTGAACATCCAGATTTTCGGTCTGCTTGTACTTCCACCATTCATCGCGCCATTCGAAAACAAACCCGCCGATCGAATTGCCTTCCTCACCATTACCGTAACTTTTGCTATACATCTCCTGCCATTGCATACGCAGGTAATTGGCCTGGGCTTCCTGATCTTCACGAAAATCACGTGCATTAAAGGCATCACTGCCAAACTCGAAAAACACAATCGGCAGATTAAGTTCATTCTTCACGCGTGGCCACAGGTCAGTAAAACTGACACCACGGTAGGCATTAACTCCGATCAAATCCCAGTCACTGCCATACTCGACAATAAGGTCCATGTATTGAATATCGCCATTCACTATGGTGAATAAATGTTCGGGTGCAATTTGCTTGCCTGCATCGATAACTTCATCAAACAGGCTATACAGAAATCGGGCTTTCTCATGCTGCTGCTCGCCAGTAGGCAGGTTTTCTATTTCGAAGCTGGCTGACCAGGAAAGACCGTAGTTACTCTCGTTACCCAGAGCGAACATCAGAACACCCTGGACGTTTTTATATTTTTCAACAACTGCAACGACCTCAGCCTTGAGCGCTACACGGGTAGCCGGGTCTGAATAGTCGGTTGTTGGAACCCACACCCCGTCAATAGTGGCGCCATAACGTCCCATCAGTGGATTAATGACGGTCATGATGCCGTATTGCCGGTAGATATAGCTGACCCATTCAGGAGGAATAATGCCAAAGGTTCTAATGGCATTGATATTGGCGGCTTTCATCAGGCCGAATTCCTTATCAACGACCTTCTTGATCAGGTCTTCAGACTGATTCCAGATACTGTAGTTATAGTTAGTTCCCGGTGGTGCGTAACCCCAGACCACGCCCTTGACGTAAAAATCTTTACCGTTAACCTGTAGCTTCCATCCACTTTCATCCTGATAAGTGGTCACCTTATCTACGTTTTGAGCCTGACCCGCAGACACCATAAAAAAGAAAAACAGGGCCGATATAATTACACTGACCTTGATCTTTCTAACCGAAGCGTCACTCCTTAATTGGGCCATAACTCCACCTCTCTTTTTTTAATGTTTAATATGGCTATATTCAAAATGCTTAAGGTTGTAAAAACATGCTCAGATAAATGAACAATTTTTTTACCACTCGCATACGTTTTTTCCGGGGATAACTTATTAACGACCAGATGTTTATTCAAAAACGAATATGGTTGCGTTAGAGGAAATTTAAAAGCGTGTCGTACAGATTCACGATCAACGCAGTAATCAGGAGCAGCCGTATCGATACATGATAGAGCTGGTGTTATTTTAAATCGTTGCCAAATGCGCAGACCAGACATATCTCTCGGTTTCTCCTCAATTTAGTTTTAGCCTGCTGGAATTTATACTTCCCAGTCAATTGCCATCATAATCGGGCAAGGCCTCTTTTTATTGCTATATAGCAGTTTGCACAAACCTGCTACCCTTGTCAACATTATTCATCGGCCAGCTAAATTAACACGACGATAAAGCATTCCTATCAACAAAACTGATGGCATTAAACCACCTAAAGCTCTTTTCAAAGCTCTATAGCATTATTAAATTCTACCACTCAAATCCGGGCTACATTGATCAGACGCAATCGCTTAAATTAATCCTGTTAACTTGATGCCCTGCAGCCTGACTGAAGCAAATCTTTTAAGCTGTTGGCTGTGGCATCGGTATTTGTAAAGTTTGCAAGGCATTCGCCTCGATACGGACCAGCGCATGCTGTTGCCCGATCTGTAAACTGTATTCGACAGGCTGACCCGTGGTATTCAATACCTGCACAGTTAACAGCCCATCCGCATTAATCGAGGCACTGGCATGGATTGCATCCGGATCCAGACCGGGCATACATTGATCCGTCTGCACCGCCCGGTCACCCGGCCGAATTGTTTTACTCAACTGTGCCAGCACGTAATACACCGGCGTGTAATAGACTGACCCGGTTTCAACATCGATCATAATCGGTGCACCACAGTAGTTCCCCACGTGATTGGGGCCGCCTCTGCTATCCAGCACAATATTCCAGTCGATCCAGCCGCTTACCCAGTGATTCAAACTGACAATAATATTGCGCGCATATCGATGAACCGGCGCATAGACCGGATGATCGGCACTGTTAACACCTTCCCAGGTGACACTGTAGGCCCAGTCGGTTGCGCTTTTACTCCACCAGAATTCATCATTCTGAAACCAGCCCGACTCCTTGAAACCAGCCGGGTCAGTAACCCCCGGCGGAGCATCGTTACCGAGGTCATCAATACAGCCCTCGGTATGGATAATCGAATACTCAGGGTAACGCTCATGCACTCGATCAAACACATCCTCGAACACGCGGAAGCTGCTTTCGTACCAGTGCACAGCAGCCCCGTCTACAAACGGTGCGGTTTCCGGGTCACCATAAATGGTATCAGCCCACTGCTCCAGCTGATCGCGACTATGGTCATACATCAAAAGCTGCGGCGGCGGCTGCGCATAATCGCGTAACAGCGGCCCCAGATGATGCTTGATAAATTCATTTTGCGTGGCCGGAGTGAAGTGCATACTTTCCCACTGCCCATTATTACCCAGCGGCTCATTCACCGGTGTGAGCCCCCAGAGTGTCACCCCTTCGTGCTGGTAGGCCTGCAGGTATTTGATCAGATAACGCGCATAGGTTTCAGAGTGCTCGGGTTTCAATACACCACCACTACCCTGAAACCCATTCTGCACCGAGCCTTTCACATACCAGTCCTGAATATCTTTCATCCACAGCGGCGCTGTCCAGGCCGACGCAATGATGCGTAAATCCTTTTGCTGCTGATTCGCTTTGATCTCGAGTGCCTGTTTGATCATCGGCAGCAGATCAAAATCCGGATCACGGATACCAGGATATTGCTTAACACTAAAGCCGTCTTTATCTGCATCGATACTGAAATGCGTGAGTGAGCAATCGTCGGCTACATCCGCATAGGAATAACGTCCTTCTACACAAAAATCACAGGAGCCTATGGGGGTTCTGGCGAGGGCAAAGTTAGCACCCTGCTCTCCATAGATATTCTGCATCACAGCGGCCCGGGTCTGTTGATCCAGATGAGCCAGCACAAAGGCGGAAGACTCGGTAAAAGAAGTTCCGATACCAAGCAGAGTTTGCTTAAGCTGTTGCGGATCAACCTGTACAAGGTTTGCACGCGGTCGCCCCGTCTTAAAGACGATATTTTCCTTAAGCGCTATCCTGTCACCAGCCTCGGAAGTCAACAATACCTGCATCGACCCGGTCAGATGATAGTCAACAGCTTGATAATTCATTTCGCAGCCTGCAGGCGCTATGGCGCGACAGGGATTGCCTCCGCAGCACCGCGTCTTTTTTCCAGCTGCATTCTAACTTCATGCGCTTTCTGTTCGGTCAGCGGATAGGAAGCCACTGCCCATATCGCCAGCGCAGAAGTGATGATGGGCACACCCACATCAAACAGGCGCATCAGAAAAATAGTCTGCTCAGTCTGATTACCGTTCAGGCTCACATCAAAACCGGTCGCATTCAACAGGAATCCACCAGCCGCCAGTGCCAGAGCCATACCCAGTTTAACCACCCACCAGTAGATGGAGCCAAACATGCCTTCTCGACGCTGCCTGGTTTCCAGCTCATCCAGATCACACACGTCTGCTATCATTGACCCCATTAAAGTAAACAGAGCGCCGAGTCCGAATGCCATAAATGGCGCCGGTAATAACAGCAACCAGGGATACTCCGGGTTATAACAGAACCATTTCAATCCGTAGCCAACCATGGATATGCTGATGGCGATGAAAAAAGTGCGGCGCTTACCGATTTTGGTCGACATCCAGGTCACCAGAAAAATAACCATAAAGGTAGAGATCGCACCCAGTGTGCCTGACCAGCCTGCAAACTCGGCGCCCAGCTCGGTATCCCCGCCAAACACATAGTAGATAATAACGTAGAACTGGAAAGACGAAATCAGCATAAAGCCATTAAACACCAGGAAGGTTGCCGCACAAAGTTTGAGGAATGGGCGCACTTTGAGAGTGGCCAGAAAACCGCTAAAGAATTCCTGCATGTTCTTCTTAAGCGCAAACCAGAATGAAACCTTGTTTTGTTTAGCCGCCAGCTGCTCGGTAGTTAACTCCGGATGGCTGAAGCGTTCTTTTAGAAAGATTGCGGGTAGAACACCGACACCAATAGTGAGCAGGCCTATAGCAATCGCCAGATAGGAGGCCCCCTCGACCATATCACCGAACATTGAGGCCTGCATAATCAGCAGGAACCAGGGCGCGATGATATAAGCCAGCTGACCCATAAAGTTTTGCACACCCATCAGGCGGGTACGCTCATGGTAGTCAGGGGTTAATTCATAACCGAGAGCGACCCACGGGGTAGCGAACACGGTATAGGCAAGATAAAAAATCAATGAACCTATCAGGAAGTACCAGAAATAATAGTTTTGCGACATCCCCATAGGCAATTGCCATAACAGCGCAAAGATGACACCGGCAGAAATAGCACCGACAAAAATATAAGGGCGCCGGCGTCCCCAGCGCGAATGTGTATTATCAGAAATGTACCCCATCAAAGGGTCGGTTAGCGCATCGGTTAAACGAGGCAGAGCCCCTAACAGACCGACCAGAGCGGGATTCATACCAAGTCCGAGGTTGAGCACGATCACCATGCCACCAATAGCAGCCGCAAGCAGGTTATTAACAAAGGCGCCAAAGCCATAGATCAGCTTATGGGCCAGCGATATTCGATCTTCGGGTGCCGTTGTGTAGTGTTTTCTGGCGGCGACATCCGACCGCATTGATCTGGACATTGATACGCTGCTACTGGAATCGTTCTGCTCAGATGACATGACTACCTCTTTTATTATTAAGTATAATCCTGTATCAAATCGGCTCAAAAAAGGCCTGACACTCGTTTGTAAAACAAAATCTTGTGCCAGGCCCCGGCCTGTTTTTAAGGACTTTTATAGATAATTACTTTTCAATTACCACCTTACTAGTACCAGAAAATTTCATTTTACTGTGGCGTTATTGACACATCATCAATAAACACTTCCAGTACGCAGTTGGCCGTAGCTCCACAGTCAGCCTTGAACAATAGCGAGACACCCGCAGACGCATCAGGGCCGAGAGTGACGTTAAAGGAATGCTGCTGCCAGCCGCCGCCTGTCGTCAGGAATGTAGGTGGCTGAATCAGAAAATCAGTTTTTGAGGCACCGCCACCGGCCTGCTCCGTGAACAACTGGGCAAAAAATGGAACCGCTCCAGTCTGCTCGACAGTCAGGGTCCAGAAAGAGACCGTAACGGCCTGACCATTAGTCACTGTTCCTACCCCCACGTTAGCCAGCTTTATGTCGGGAAAAGAAGCACCACCAGCGTTCGCAGCCACATCGGCTCTTAATCTGGCAGAATTCACACCCGTATGCGCCTGAGCAGTGGATAATTCGGAGATACCGCCATTAGGGGTTGCCTCCCATCCCGTCAGGCCGCTTTCGAGACCGCCATTAACCGCTATTTCAGCGCCGCCACCGGCACCTCCGCCAGCGCCTACCAGCTTCACGTTGTCAATTCGATAAACAGCACCCGCGTTGGCCGGATAGTCGGCAAACAGCATGATCAGATCAAGCGCATTGGGTGTACCCAGATCACTCAGCGGAATCGAATAGTTGACCCAGTTGCCAAGTACCGGTGCAGCGATACCAATCTCTACCCCTGGATTCTCAGTCTTCAACTTCCACACGGTTGTCGCGGACGTCGGAGCAGTCACTAGTTTCAGGTCGAATTCAAGCGTCGCAAATGCGCTGGTATTTATGGTAGATCCATCTCCGGTCCTGCTGCCAATTCCAACGACTGTGCTGCCACCTGTGGTTAGTTCAAGCACCTCGCCAAAAGTCGCATCAGCATCAGTCACCTGGGTTACTGTCCCGTTTGCATCCAGGAACCCTACCCAACCCGGCGCTAAACTATCCGCAAATAATGTGACGGTAGAAGATGGCGGCGGTGGAGCCTGAACCAGCTTCACGTTGTCAATTCGATAAACAGCACCCGCGTTGGCCGGATAGTCCGCAAACAGCATGATCAGATCAAGCGCATTGGGTGTACCCAGATCACTAAGCGGAATCGAATAGTTTACCCAGCTGCCAAGTACCGGTGCCGCTATATCAATCTCTACCCCCGGATTCTCAGTCTTCAACTTCCACACGGTTGTCGCGGACGTCGGAGCAGTCACCAGTTTCAGGTCGAATTCAAGAGTCGCAAATGCGCTGGTATTTATGGTAGATCCATCTCCGGTCCTGCTGCCAATTCCAACGACTGTGCTGCCACCTGTGGTTAGTTCAAGCACCTCGCCAAAAGTCGCATCAGCATCAGTCACCTGGGTTACTGTCCCGTTTGCATCCAGGAACCCTACCCAACCCGGCGCTAAACTATCCGCAAATAACGTGACGTCCGCAGCAGCACCGCCACCGGTTCCACCAGCGGCACAGCTGGTCCCACTGGCAGCTGCGCCAGGATCTCCAGCACCATTGGTAATGGCCACATTATCGATGAACACATCAGCTGCACAGCCCGCATCACCACCACAGACCACATCAAACTGCACGGATACCCCTGCGGCTACATTGGCTGCGTTTGCGTCCGCAGTAAAGCGTCGAGTGAAACGGGTCCACACAGCAGGAACAGCAGCAATCGTGTCAAACACTCTGATTGCGCCCGCGCCACCACCCGGCTCTGACAGCAGGGCGGGGAACATAACCTCACCAGCACCGGCAAAGGTGCCACACATATCCCAGGACACATCAATGGTATCGCCCGCTGCAACCGAACCAGCCGCAAGGCCTTCGATACTGAACGCAGGTGCCTGAGCCGGCCCTGCAACAAGACGAGCAGAAAAAGTACCGCTACCCGCCTGAGTATTATCAGCCGTTATAGCCCCACCATTCGGCGTAGCGGTCCATCCTGCAAGATCACCCGACTCGAAATCATCGCTGAACGGTAGCGCGCTGCCACCCGTTCCGCCAGTGCCACCAGCAGCTCCAGTGAAATGAATATCATCCAGATACAGGATACCGGCCAGCAAAACATTGCCACCATCACGTGCATTAAAGAATCCCAGCGCACTGATGGAAGCCGGATTAACGGCAGTAAAGTCTGCCAGCGGGATCTCATAAGTCTCCCAGTCACCCGAGACTGCGACCGGTGAGTAAGAGGCCAACGCTACGTTACCACCCGCGGTACCACCTCCTGGTGGTTCCAGCTGCACGGTCAGGTTGGCAAAGTTAGTAAAAGACGCCGTATCAATGGTGAATTTCAGGGTGTCGAACGCGGATACATTCGCGCTATCGAACTGAAACACTGCGCCACCAAAACCCTGATTTTCAGTATTGCCCGAGTAAGTTAGCGCTAATACTGAACTGCCATCAAACGGGGTTACTGCCGTACTTACTCCATCAATGGTGACCGTATTACCAGCCGACACAATATTTGTATTGGTGACCGCTGAGGTGGTATTGGTCTCGGAGAAAACACCAAATCCTGTGCCATCACTGCTGCCATCGCCGAAATTTCCACCGCCTGTGCCATCATCAATAACAGGCGCCTTTTTCAGAACGATGTCATCCAGGAAGAAGGTCCAGTTTGTTGTACCGTTATCCAGGTCACCCTGAGCATCACCGACCGTTCCATTATCGAAGATAAACACGATCTGGTTAAATTTGGTTACCTGACTCACGACTCCACTGACATCAAATGTCAATTCTTCCCAACCGCTTCCAGAGTGCACTACATCGACTCCCGGACTACCGTCGTTTGGATTATCATCACCCAACTCCAGCCTGACGGGCACTGAACGGGTAGAATAAACCTTGACGGTAAAGATATTATTTGATGCCGCAAAATTAAGTGCATTATCTGTTAGGCGAACCAGTGTTCCACCAAATGCTTCTCCATTGCCGGGATTGAATTTTTGGAACCTTGCAGCATTCGCGCTTGGGTTACCGTCGGTCGATGGGTTAGCCTGGACACTTGCATCTCCACCGGCAAATCCGCTAGGACTGCCGCATCCAGAGCCATCTTCAAAACATACAAACTCAGAAGCACCCTCAAAACCAATATTAATAATATCGTTATTTAATCCCGCTACAGCCTGGTATACACGGATGTAATCAACCAGCATTTCCTGTGGCCATGGCGTAGTGGCATCTGGAACCAGATCAGGTAATGGATTACCACCCATGGCCAGATTCAAGATGAGATAAAAAGGCTTCAGAAACTCATCCTGAGTCGCCGGATTGATAGGATAGTTAGCAAACTCTACGCGGTCGATTTTCCCTATAATTCGATCTTGATTCCATTCAGCCTCAAAAATGTGGAAATTTTCGGCATTGATGGACTTGGCAGTTGTCGAAAACTGCCGGGTACCAGACCCATCCGGCTCTTCCCAATGAATGGTAAATAGCCCATCCTTAGTGATGTTATTGTTTACATTGAAAACTTCCATGAAATCAATTTCCCCGGAGGCTGGCCAGGGTGTCTCTGGAAATCCGGCACCCAGGCTCCAGAAAGCAGGCCAGGCACCTTTACCAGTCGGCACCTTGATACGTGCTTCAATCTTGCCGAATTGAAACTCATGCTTGCCCCTGGTGTTGATTTTTGCGGAGGTGATACTGCCATCCCTTTTCTGACAGGCTGCATTATCTACCCCGGGCGCGGGGCATTGTGCGGATATTTTAAGGTAGCCGTTGCTGGCGTCTGCGCCATCTTCAAACACGATCGCAAGGTTTTCAGAATTCTGCGTGTATTGCTGCCATTCATCGTTACCCCACCCGGTATCTCCAGGGCCATAACCGGTTTCGAAGTTCCAGCTTTGGGTATCCAGAGAGGCCGCATTAAATTCATCAGCCCACACCAGCTGAAAGGTCGGTGTAAGGCTAATATTAAGACCGTTATCCTGAATACTGTTACTGAAATTATGTAACGCAACACCCGCACTGACAATTGCAGGAACCGGGTCATCTGGGTCAGAGATATTGTCAACAGTCGATTGCAGGTTGAACGTAGGATTGTTCACTGCAAAGTTCGTATCTGCAAAATTAATCACCAGTGATGCTGCTGCTGATCGGGTTGTTTCACTGATCGAGATGCCATTGCTATGATCACCGTCGCTATCGAGACTCTGCAGTAACTGCAGCAAGCGGATGACTTTGGGATCTGATGCATCCGTGCTTCCCGTCAGCTCAACCGGAGTTACCACGACGCGGGGGACAGCGGGATCAGGTTTCACCAACTGAACCTGGCCCAGCTTGAGGCCACCAATCGAGAACACGATGGTTTCGCCGGGAAAGTAGCTAAATTCACCATTAGCGTTAGTGGTGCCGGTCTGCGATTCTGTCGTATAGGAAACGCCTGATGTCGGCCCATCCAGTAATACACCAGTCAGTACAGGATCAGAAACCGGATCTTCACCGTCTCCAGAAGCGAAACAACCAGCCAGCATAGTGAAAACAATAACCACTAAATACCGGGGCCAACGAGTTAATGAATGAGATAACATTTTATTTCCTCAATTTGTGATGATTTAACGGTCTTTAAGACTCTTTTTAATCGGTCAACCTGTGCGTAATAAAACTCGCGCCAGGAAAGTAACAGCACTCAGTAACTGACGCTGTCTTTTTATGCTATATAGCACATTAATCTCACCCACTTGGTGCTGTCAAGCTTTTTATGACTTGAAAGAGTGCAACACCTGATATATAAAGCTTATATGAGGATAAAAATTGTACGGAACCACATTATTTGCTATGTAGCACTACTCACTCAGCATAAGAGCCTATAGCTCTAATGCAAACAAATGAATACTATGGCGTCAGACAATTCTAACTACCCGGCTACCCCAGCAATCATTCTTAAGCCGATTTACTTTCAGGAAATTACCCGATGGATTTAGCAACCCCGAAATATATTCTGGTTGAAAACTATATTAAAGAAGCCATCCGCAAAAAAACTATTGTGGAAAAACTGCCGGGAGAAAGGACGCTGGCGAAAGAACTGGGGTTCTCCTACATGACGATCCGTAAAGCCATCGATAACCTGGTGACGGAAGGAATTCTGTATAAGGTTCCGACCAAGGGCACCTTTGTTGCTGATAGAAACAACAGCAGAAAGAAAACCATGACCATTGGCTACTTTCTTGATAACAGTATTGAAGCCGGTGTATCCAGCCCCTACTATTCACTGATCTTCAACGCACTGGAGAAAGTTGCGGCTAAAAATGGCTATGCGCTGAGTTATTTCACCGATCTGGACCTGGCAAGTTCAAACAATATTCTATCCCGCCTGGATGGAGTTATCGCAAGCTGTTTTCCCCGTATCGAGAATACCCTGCAATCGCTCAAACAGGTCCTGCCCGTTGTCGCCATCGATAACGGCTCTGCTGACAAAACGATACCTTCCGTGATCATCGATAACTTTAATGCGGTGGTGGACTCGTTCGATCATCTGTATGCACTTGGCCATCGCCGCATCGGTTTCATGACCGGTCTGGAAGACTCGGATGTGGGTAAAGATCGCTGCGCCGGTTACCGTAATGGCCTCAACAAGCACGGCCTCGACATGGATGAGACACTGGTTTACCGTGGTAACTACTCGTTCAAATCCGGTCTTAAAGGTGCCGATTACTTTCTCTCGCTGGACAAACTACCGAGCGCAATACTGTGCGCAAATGACTCGATGGCGCTGGGCGCAATTCGAGAGCTCGACAACCATGGCATCAAGGTGCCACAGGACATCAGCATCATCGGTTTTGATGATATTGATGTAGCCTCTCAGGTAATCCCCGCACTCACCACCATCGCCGCTCCAATAGAAGATATCTCAAACCATGCGTTTGATTTATTGCTCAGCATGATCCAGGGAGAAACACTCGAAAACAAGCATATCGCGTTACCCGCCAAAGTCGTAGTGCGCCAGTCCTGCGCCTATGTGAATAAAAAATTCGCCGCGTAATCTTAAGGAACCCGGTCCATGAAGCGCACTGCAGCCACGTTAAGTTTTAACGAAAAATTCAGTTATGCGCTGGGCGACACCGCATCCAATTTCTTCTTTCAGTTTTTCGCCATTTTTATGGTGTATTACTACACCGATGTATACGGCCTTAGCACCTCGGCAGTCACCACCATGCTGCTGGTGGTGAAGCTATGGGACTGGATCACAGATCCAGTTATGGGGATTATCGCCGACCGCACCAGTACGCGCTGGGGTAAATTCCGCCCCTACCTGCTATGGATGGCGCTGCCTTACGGTGCCATTGGCTATCTGATGTTCATCAATCCCGATCTCGGTGAAGAAGGCAAACTGATTTTCGCCTACATCACCTACATACTGATGATGACCGTGTATACCGCGATCAATGTGCCTTACGGCGCCCTGATGGGGGTAATGACCACATCCTCTGATGAACGCATGACGCTCGGCTGCTATCGCTTTATAGGCGCCTTCAGTGCGGGCATCCTGCTCGGAATGTTTGTGCGTCCACTGGTCAGAGTGCTGGGTGGTGAAAACGAGTTACTCGGCTTTCAATTAACCATGGCGATCTTTGCCGTGTTATCTATTCTGTTCTTCCTGCAGACGTTTCGTGGCACTCGTGAACGCGTTGCACCTCCATCGGATCAGGACATGAATATCAGCAAGGATCTGCGCGTACTGTTAAAGAACAGTGCCTGGCTGGTGATGGTCGTAGCGGGTGTATTCACCCTCGCCAATGTCGCGATACGCGGTGGAGCTACCATCTATTTTTTCAAATACTACATGCTGGATGACAACACCCCTTTCATCTGGATCTGGGATCGCACCAGTTTCTTCCTGACAAGCGGAGCCATTGTGTTTGTACTCGGCGTTATCGCAGGACGCTTGCTGTGTAATCGCTATGACAAACGCAGCCTGATGATGGTGCTGACGCTGTCCAATGCTGTGGTGATGGGACTGATGTATTACATTCCCGCCGATGCTTACTGGACCATGCTCACGGTGAACGCACTGGCATCATTTCTGGCCGGGCCAACCCCTGCGCTGGTATGGGCGATGTATGCGGATGTGGCTGACTTTGGAGAATGGAAATTCAAACGCCGCACCACCGCACTGGTGTTCTCTGCAGCCCAGTTTGCACAGAAACTGGGGCTCACCATCGGTGGCGTGTTACCCACCGCAGTGCTGACCTATGTCGGCTACGAAGCCAATATCGCTCAGTCGGAACTGGCCCTGCAGGGCATCCGCGTTATCTTTACCTGGCTACCCGCTGCCTTTGCAATGATTGCCGGTTTTTCATTTTTCTTCTACCCCTTGCGTGATACCCAGCTGATCGATATCGAACAGGCGTTGCTCGACCGACGCTCATCAGCCGCAGGTGAACCTGCAGCGGCTTTCAGCTAGCCGAAACAGGCGTCTATAACGCTCAGGCATAGCGAATTGGGCCAAAAAGGCTTTATTTCTCAGTCAGAAATTGCTGAGATAGTAAAGTTTTGCTATCTGTTAGAAGTTTATACAGATAAACTGCGCTATCCACAGTATTTTTTAAAAACAATTAAAATTTGGAACCAGCTAAAAGATCTACTTTTGATGCTCGGATGACTCATCCCATGCGCCTTGCTTATGTTTCGGCTAAACCCGCAGCAGAACCAGGTTTTTTTGCCTCTATAAAAAATCAGAACCGATAAATTTTAATCAACGTGGTTTTTAGTGCTTGTCAGCATGAGCGGTTTGCTGACAATACAATACAGAATAGATAGCGGGACAATGGTGACAGGCTCTTAAAGTTAAGGCTGCAGGACTCAATCGTTGACCATAAATTCAAAAGCACTATTCGTGATGGTGATAACGGATAGTGTTATTTTACTTTCACCCTAAAGAGAAGGATACACAATGAGTAAAGGTACAGTTAAGTGGTTTAATGCGGACAAAGGTTTTGGTTTTATTACTCCTGAAGACGGAGGCAAAGATTTATTTGTCCATCACTCAGAAATTCAGGCGGGTGGTGATTATGCGACGTTAAAAGACGGGCAAGCTGTTGAATTTGAAGTGGGCAAAGGTCAAAAAGGCCCTTGCGCGAATAAAGTTCGAGCAATCTAAAGTAAAGTAACAGGCACATAACGAAGGCAGTCTCCTGAAAGGCAAAGCTTTACTTTGCTTTCAGGTACTGCCAACGTCTGGTTTCATGCAATGATTTCCCGTCCATGAAAACCCCCATCAAAGTAGCGCTGTTATCTGCACTGGTCATTCCAGGCGCAGGACATTTCCACTTAAAGCGATATAAATCCGCTGTCATTTTAATCGGCTCTTCGCTGGCAGGGCTTTACTATATCATTTCAAATGTGGTTGAAAAGTCTCTGCAAATAGTCGAACAGATACAAACTGGTGCTATCCAGCTGAATGACTCGACAATTACCACCTTATTGACTCAGCACACTGGCGCAGCCGAAACCCAACGACTGGATATTGCCACTGCAGTGCTTCTGATTTGCTGGTTAGTCGGCATCATCGACTCATATCGAGCTGCTCACGCGCAGGGCAAAAACAAAACAGGCGCATAAAAAAATCAAACATCTCATTCAGCCTTATTTTTTAGCAGCGCATTTATTAAGCGTAACGCAAACAATAGAGACCCGGATGAGTATTAATCGCAAACCATAGCGGGGGAATTCTGCATGTTAATGATTGAGTATAAAGATATTGGCTGGTGGTACTGGCTGGTCACTGCATGGCTATTAACATTCGCCGTCAGCGGGATCTCTATCGGATTCATGCTGGCTATCGGTCTGACTATTTTCCAGTTAATCCATTTCATCATTCGAGAACAAAACTACCGCGCTTTTCCGGTACAGGTTCGATTCTGGTATTTAATGCTGCTGATTGTCGCATTGCCGCAACCCCTGCAATGGATATTCTGGATACCAACCATAGGAACCTGGGCACAGATACTATTTGGCTATTGCACGATGGCTCGATGCGTATCGCTGTTAGCGTGGAATAGAAAGGAAAAATTTACCCTTGCGCTGCTTCGTAAAACCTTCTTTTCACGACCGGTTAAAGGCAGTATTCAACAGGGATTCGCCGCTCCTGTTGCATGACAGGGGTTGCAAATTGCAACCGCTTCAAACACATTCACTCGAGTATTTTTGAGGCCCTTAATCATTGCCAGCCGTAACCATCGCAGGTCCTCTGTATGATTGATCGTAAACATCAGCACATCGTGTTTGCTTTTTTCATGGCACTCCTGATGTCCTGCATCATGTCACTCGTCATCAGTATTTTTAACGTCGGCCTGACCAGTCATATTTTGAGCATCTGGTTAAAAGCCTGGGCATTCGCTTTCACGGTGGCGTTCCCTGCAATTTTCCTGGTATCGCCACTTGTGCATAAACTGGTTAACCGGATATTAAAGGATGAGCCCAGCGAACGCTGACCGGCTTCTGGCCTCTCGAGTCGTTACTGGTTACACTTCCACAATGATACTAAGTTTACAGCACATATGATGATGCACGATCCACCCCAGTTATGGACTCGAATGTGTCTGCCGTAAATGCAAACTATAATCCCCGCAAGGAATCAGAAAATTGAGATTTAAAAATAAAGCTCTGTGCAAGATAAGAACGATTACCACTTTTTTATCCCTGATCCCGGACAGGGCAACCTGGAAAGCGGAAATCCTTAAGGCCTCGAAGTTCTGCGCTGAACTATCTGCAAAATTTCAGCAACAGGGCTACAGCGTTCAATCGGTCAGGATTGTAACCAATCCATTTGGCGAGTATCTGAATACGCAGAGCATCGAGAGTGCCGCCAGTGACTTAAGGTGCCTGAGTGAATTATTAGGCTCTGCAGATCTGTCCGGTATCCGTATTCGCTTTGCAATTGGTGAAGCCAGAACCCGGGATGAAATCGAAATCCTGCCTGAACTGGTCAGAGAGTTTGGTGATTTATGCAACGTCTGTGTGAATGTCGACGTTGATGAATCGGGCATTCTGAATAACCAGCTCATTCAGCTGTCCGCTCAGGCGGTAAAAAAAATAAGTACCATTACCCCGCGAGGTGAAGGCAACTTCAATTTCACGGTTAATTTCAACTGTGCTCCACTGATCCCCTACTTTCCTGCCAGCTATCACCGAGCAGAACTCGGAAATCGCTTTGTTATCGGCCTGGAAACACCGGATTTACTGGTTAATGTACTTATACAACTGAATCAAAGCGTCGGTTCAAAAGATCATAACGCTCGGTTTAAGGCTTACTATGAAGCCATGCATACAGCGCTTCAGTACCATATCTCGCAGATTAAAAACATCATCGATCAGTCCGGCCTGAAGATGCCTTTTGCTTTCTCCGGCTTTGACAGCTCAGCTGCACCCTCTAAAAATTGTGCCAGCATGGTCGAAGTCTACGAACAGATGGGGGTTGAGTACTTCGGTGCATCCGGCACGGTTGAAGCCTCATCATTATTAACCCGTGTATTCAAGTCTATTCAAGATGTAGATCTGGTTGGCTTTTCCGGGTTGATGCTGGCACTTACAGAAGATACCGGATTAGCCCAGGGCACGATCAACTCAAACTTCGATATCCGTTCTCTATTAACCTACAGCGCAGTTTGCGGCATAGGCCTCGACACGGTTCCCATACCGGGTGACACCTCCATCGAGAAAATAGCCGCGCTGATGCGAGACACCGGCACTCTGGCATTCCGCTTAAACAAACCCCTGACGGTGCGCGTATTTCCGGTGCCCGGATTGAAGGCTGGCAATATGACGGCTTTTGAAAGTGATGACCTGTGCAACTGTACGGTACTGGCAGTTCCTTAATGCAGGCATGCTCCAAACACTCTGCTGAGCACGACTTTTATAAGCTCAAATTAATCCCATCCGGTAAATTATAAACTCACTCCTGCTTTCAGAAGCAGCCATGGCTGCTTCTGAAAGCAGGAGTGATTTTTTGATTTTTTTCTCACCCTCGAATAGAGCTTAAAAAGCATAAGTAATCGCGGTAAATGCGGTGGCTT
>JACNJF010000114.1 GCA_014382695.1 Gammaproteobacteria bacterium
CCGCACTGGCCAGAAAGCTGGGAAAAGCCGCAAAAACCTTCAAATGGCAGTATGTCTTTCCTGCGACACGCCTTGCCATGGATTACACGAGCGGGATTATTCGCAGGCATCATATCCATGAGACCAGCCTGCAAAAAGCGATCCGTAAGGCTACTAAAGATGCCAACATTGATAAACGGGTAACCAGTCATACGCTCCGACACTCTTTCGCCACTCATTTACTGGAAAGTGGTAGGGACATTCGATCAATTCAGGAGTTATTAGGGCATGCTGACCTAGATACGACGATGATTTATACCCATATCATCGGTAAAGGAGGGCTCGCCGTACCCAGTCCGTTTGATGAATTATAAATCCTATTTCCTTTGGCTAGTGAATGACTGCTATTGAGAAAGTGTACCTGTAATTTCAAGTATTCTATTTCTTTTTGACCCTAAAACTAACCGTCTTAATTCTTTTGCATTAATGTCTCCTTTGTCCATGAACTTGTAGTTCACAGAGGCAACCATGAATGACGGCTCCTGGCACGAACTTGCCTATCAGATTGAAATCATGAACGGCAGGTTTAGAGCGTTTTCAGACATCTTTCAAATGGCGCAAATATGCCATGTGGTCGGCAAATCCAAGAATAGTCATTTTCAATCCAGTTTTAACCCATGAAAATCTAATTTAAGTAGATTCCCTACGGAATTACGCGCAGGGCTACGTCATCCACAAGCCACAACCTTTGCTGGAAATTATTGCACAGGTGGAAGCGGGCGCAGACTCCGCCGCATAAATCCCTGCCTGCAACACCTCAGCCTGGCGGCTTAAAATAGACGGTTACCAATAGACGACTGCTTCGTCGCGGAATTACTAAAGGTGATCACTGTTATTGCTACTGCTTCTGGATTTCACATAGGCAACGGCCTGAAAAATAAGCCAGACGCAAACAGGCACAATGAAAATAATTTCATAGATCGCCATGTCAGAACTATTGCCGAAGGCGCTACCCAGTCCATTCATCGCACGCCAGCAACCCACCTGAGCGATCGATAGCAGCACCACCGTCAGCCATTTGAAGCCTGGCTGATAGTTTTTTCCATGCTTAACAACATCGAGCACGATGATGATGGCGACAATAATCGCCGCAGCAAAGAACAGGAACAATCCAGCTATATTTTCCAGTTTCATAGTAATTGATAAATGCCTGATAGAGGCCGGTAAAGCCGGGGTAATGCCTCCAGTCAGGAAGCGGCGATCGGCAGACAGTCGATAAAGTCACTGTGCAGGGTTCTGACCGAAACCATGTTGTCAGGGTCTCCGGTCAGGATGGCCATCAGCTGGGCCGTAAGCGCCGTCACTGCATTTGAGTTACGCATGGCCTCATAGGTCAGCTGTGCCGGGTAGCCACTCAGGGTTCTCGCCAGCGGATGAATGCCACCATGCGCATAGCTGTTCATCGACTTCCAGGTTGCTTCTTTGTACTGTTGAAGTTGCGCTACGATCGCAGCCGGCGCTTCACTCTTTTCGAGCTTTTCCAGCATCTTGCTCAGCATAGGAACATCATTCGCTTTACTGACCGATTCCTCGCTTAACGGTTGAGCAAGATTTTCAAGCGTTTTATCGGTTGCCGCATAAAGCAGCCAGATGCCTCTTACCAGACTTTCGAACTGGGGCCGAAACAGGCAGAAGCCAGAAGCAAACAGACCACTTCTGATGAGCTGGAGCACTGCTGTAGAGTGTTCCAGTGCGATCAGTCCGGACTGAAACGCAACCATAAACCTGACTTCAGGAACCGGGACCAGTCGAGAAACATTGCCACCCACTTCTGCCTGAAACGCAATACTGCGATCAATAAAGTGAAAGAATTCTTGTTCATTCATGCGTAATTATCTGCCTGATAGTGTCTATCTAGAGTTTAATCAAGATACAGGAAAAGGTCAGCCTGTATCTGATCAATCGCACTCTCGATAGACCTTACAGAGCTCTAAGCCAATATTATTATACAAATAATTTTAGCTTGCCGGCTAAAGATGCATCGCATCAAGCTCAGTCGAACATTACCGCAGGTGGATGATAAAACGATGGCTTAAGTGATTCGAAGTTCCTTAGCGAAGCTTCTGTAATTGTGATGCAACGGCCAGAGTCGTAACTGCTTCGAGTTTTGCCCAACCTTGGGTATAGCGAATAGACCCTCTTGTTTTAAGCCAATTCACCCCCATATTGCTTGTATGCTTATAACCCAAAGCAATGAAACAACAGAATTTTCTGAATAACAATGGAGCAACATGATGGACTTACCTGAAAGAGATGGCGATGGTTATCTGGTCGATATGAACGACTGGACACCTGAAATTGGACGCGCGATGGCACAGGCTGATGAGCTGGAAATCGATGACAGCAAATGGCAGCAGATCCTGAAGGCCAGAGAGTACTACGAAGATTTTGCGGTGGTTCCTCCCATCCGCAAATTTGCCAAATTTATTGGCCAGGACCAGAAAGAAATTTTCAAGATGTGGATGAGCGGCCCGATGAAGCCGATCACCAAATACGGCGGCCTACCCAAACCTACCGGTTGCGTGTAAAAAATCACTACTGAGGCTAGCTACGGCTAGCCTCTTTCATTTTTGAAACGGCAATGCTTAACATCTTTACCTGTCTTTCACGGTTTCTCACCACTCTGCATAATCCCTGCAATAATCACCCTGCTCGATAAAAGGTTACAGACCTTGCACCGCTACTGTTACCCTGTTTGATAAGTTCGTTATATTAACGATCTGCACCTATAAGTTTTTACAACTTTCTAAGCCTTAACATTTATGTTACTAATAATTTCACTGAGCAGCAGTTCCCACAGGATGCTCATTCAATAATGAATAGGGAGGCCTGCCATGCAACAGACAAGTTTCGTCCACCTCACACAACAGTCCGATCTCTCATTTTAATCAGAGACGCATAGCAGACTATTCCATTTTCAATTTGTTTTAACGCAGGAGGCAATCGATGAAAATCAAAAACAATCGTCTGGTGGATGAGTGGTACGGACGCTCTAAAGATACGGGTGGAATACTGTCGAAACTACGCTTCGTGGTACTGCATTATACCGCCGGCGGTTCCGCCGCAGCGTCACGCGATTACATGATGAAATCCCCAACCGAAAAAGGTGGCGGCGATGGACAAAAGAAGTATGCCTCGGCCCATGCCGTGGTGGATCGCGACGGCTCATGCTGGCAGATCGTACCGTTCAACATCAAGGCCCGCCATGCCGGCACCTCGCGCTGGAAAGGTCTCGATTCGCTCAATCAGTATTCGATAGGCATAGAGATCGCGAACTACGGCTGGCTGGATAAACAGGGCGATGGCAATTATTCACGCCGGGGCGAAACGCCCACTTTTAAGCCAGCCGATGTGGTTCTGGGTGCAATGCCCGGGTCGACTGAGATACGCGGCTGGGAACCCTATCCGGAACCGCAGCTTACGGCTGTGGAACAACTGGTGACGACCCTTATCGATAAATACCCGGCAATCAGCGAAGTGCTGGGTCATCAGGAGATTTCCCCTGGACGAAAGTTTGATCCAGGCCCGGCTTTCCCGATGCAACGCTTTCGTAACCTGATCGATAATCGCGGGTTCGGCGCGATGGAAAGAACCTCGGCCCCGGCCGAGCCAGTCCATGACCGACTCATCACCAGCACCAAATTAAATATCCGCGAAGGCGCGGGAACCGGTTTCGAGAAATTACCCGAAAGCCCATTAGCGCCTGGAACCGAGTTGCAGCTACTGGAAAAATCCGGGATTTGGGATTTTGTCCAGCTGAGCAAAAAACCGCAGGTCCGTGGCTGGGTGCATAGCAGCTACGTTACCTTAATCGTTTAAGTGGAATAAACACAAACAGGAGAACCCCATGATATTCATTACCAATCGATTTCCAAAGCAGAACATTCAAACCGAGATTGGGCGAGCGTTTGACTTTGATCTGGAAAACAATGGATCAAGCAATTCCGTTTTTTACTGCGAACGGCTCGGAAAGAAAAAATATCGCGAGATCGGCAGTATCGACTTACTGTCTCGCTTAAAGAATAGCGCTTACCGGCAGATTATTTTATACATCCACGGCTTTTCCAATCTTCCGGAAGATGTATTTTCCAGTGCTCAGGAGTTCCAGTCGCTGTGTGACAAAAAAAAGAAAAACGAAGTGCTGGTAATTCCCATCGTGTGGCCCTGTGATAATGATATGGGCATAGTTCAGGATTACTGGGACGATCAGAAAGCGGCCGATCAGAGTGCCTTTTCGTTTGCCCGTGTACTGGAAAAATTTCTGGTGTGGAGAAGCTCGGAGCAACACAACCCGGAAAAGGACCCCTGCTTCAAGCGTATCAATGTGCTGGCCCATTCGATGGGCAATCGCGTGTTTCGCGGTACCCTCGCCGCGTGGAAAAAATACGATCTGCCCAATGGCCTGCCATTAATCTTCAGAAACTCTTTTCTGGTAGCCGCCGATGTGGTGAATGAAACCCTGCAGGTCGGCGAAAGCGGTGAAGTCATCTGTCATGCCAGTCGCAATGTGATTGTTTACCATGCTTCCGATGATCTTGCGCTGCGTGCCAGCAAGGTATCAAACCTGAGGAACAAGATTGCGTCACGTCGTCTGGGACACACCGGGCCGGAAGACAGGGACAAAACGCCGAACAATGTCTACAGCGTAGATTGCGATGATGTGAATAATAAATACGATTTAAAAGGACATTCCTATTTCAGCTCCGGCAGTAAAAAAGGTAGCCCTGGACTGGTGTTTAATCATATCTTTGAATGCCTGCTATCAGGGCGGGTTTATCCGGATGATGAATTCCGCAGGTCGTCGATTATTAAAGAGAGCAAAGGTAAAAAATAAATCACTGTCTGATTTTGCGGTGTTTGGTGAAACGGGTAGCGACCGCCTGCAGCGGATCATCCGGCCACGGGTGTTTCGGGTAGCGCCCTTTCATTTCTTTTTTAACGTCCTGATAACTGCCGGTCCAGAAACCGCCCAGGTCCTGCGTGATCTGTAACGGTTTACCACCTGGTGACAGCAGGTGTACCAGCAGTTTGACCCGCCCCCCGGCAATCGTCGGGGTATCCAGACAGCCGAACATTTCCTGCAACTTCACCGCCAGCACTGGCGGGCTCTGCGTATAATCGATTTTTATCTGCGAACCGCTCGGCACTTCAAAGCTTAAAGGGGCCAATGTATCCAGCTCACGTGGCAACGGCCACGGTAGTAACGCGGACAGGCAGGCCTGCAGATCCAGCTTTTGAAAGTCATCCAGTTTATTGACCCCGTCCAGGTAGGGCTGCAGCCAGTGCTCCAGCGACTCCAGCAGTTGCTGGTCGGAAACCTCCGGCCACTTTGCCGGATCATGCTGACGCAGGCATTCGACCCGGGCCTGCCACTGGCGCGTGCCTTTGCTCCACGGCAGCAATCCAAGCCCCTTGTGGCGTAGCAGTTGCGTTAATGCACGCTGTTTCACCTGCAGCGGAATCTGTTTGAGCGGTTTGCGCTGCAATACCAGCGCGCCCAGCCGGGTTTGCTGCTCACCCACAAAGCGCGCCGATTTTTCATCCCATTCCATACTGTCCTGCTGATTCACCAGCGGCGCGAGCAGGCTTTCGAACAACTGTGCATTCAGCGACGCCGCCGAGTAGATCGAATCATCACGCTGCGCGGCATGCCCCCCCAGTTCGGCCACCGCAAGGTAATCATGCACACTCAACTGGTCAGCGCTTTTCAGGTTTGCGGCACGCCCGTTGCTAAGCAGATAACGCGCACTGTCATTGTTATTACGGTTTTCCGAGCGGCGCTGCGCAATCCGGTCCGGATAGGCGAAGCTGATCAGCACACCGGTCACATCGTTGTCTTCAATCACCAGAGCACGATCCGGTTTGATCGTCCGGCTTAACTGCTCAAACACTTTCATCTGCTGCTGACTGCGTCGGTACCAGGCATTAAATCTTTTTTCGCAGGGTATAGTGCCAAGCAGCACGGCGGCTTTGGCACCTATATCTGTGCCATACTGCGCCAGCGGATCTTTATCGGATAACAGGGTGGCCAGTGCCGCTGCGCTTTTCGACTGATTGATCTGCGCACCACGGATCAGCATATGGGCCAGACGCGGATGCGCCGGAAAACCTGCCATCTGGCGTCCATGCGCACTCAGTAATAGCGGGCGTGTGGTCTGCGGATTGTGCTCGATGGCACCGAGTGCATACAGCAGATCCAGTGCCTGATTAAACGCCGCTGATGGTGGTTTATCCATCCACGCCAGTTCATCACTGTCATTGATACCCCATTGCAGCAGCTGCAACACCAGCGGGCACAGGTCGGCCTGTAGAATCTCGGCCGGCGTCTGTTTTTCCAGCGTGCTCTGCGCACTCTCAGACCAGAGCCGGTAACAATGCCCTGCGCGGGTACGTCCGGCTCGACCCATGCGCTGCGCGCTGGAAGCCTGCGAGATACGCCGCGTATGTAAACGGGTCATACCGCTAGCCGGATCAAAGCGCGGCTGACGGCATAACCCGCTATCCACCACGGTACTGATCCCGTCGATGGTCAGACTGGTTTCGGCGATATCGGTCGCGAGCACAATCTTGCGCTGGTAGGGACTGGCCTGGTGCAGCGGTGCAATCGCTCGTAACTGTGCATCCAGCGACAGCGCGCCATACAACGGCAGCACACAGATAGTTTCCGGCGTGATGGCTTCCAGTTCTTTCTGTACGCGCTGAATTTCGCCCTGACCGGGCAGAAAAACCAGGATTGAGCCATCCGTTTCGATGATTGCACGCTTAATCGTATCCACCACCGGCTGCACCATCGAGCGGGCCTCGATGACGGCTTTCGAGTAATGCGTCTGGACCTCAAACATGCGCCCTTCGCTACTGATCAATGGCGCATCATTGAGCAGGCGGCTGACCGCTGTCGCATCCAGCGTGGCCGACATGATCAGCAGTTTCAGCGGCTGCTGCTCGGCACGAAACAATTCTCTCGACTGCAGGCTCAGCGCCAGCCCCAGATCGGTGTTCAGATTGCGTTCGTGGTACTCATCGAAAATGATCAGACCCACGCTTTGCAGCTCCGGATCATCCTGTAGCAGGCGGATCAGAACACCTTCGGTGATGACTTCTATACGGGTCTGCGCACTCACCCGGCTTTCCAGACGGATACGATAGCCGACCGTTTCGCCTACCTTTTCATTCAGCAACCCGGCCATGCGTTCGGCTACCGTGCGTGCAGCCATACGACGCGGCTCCAGCAATAGTATTTTCTGCCTGCCGAGCCAGTCTTCATCCAGCAATGATAACGGTACCATAGTGGTTTTGCCGGCCCCGGGCGGAGCCTGTAACACCAGCTCATCACGCAGCCTTAGATGCGCGCGCAGCTCGTCCAGTACATCGTTAATCGGCAGGGAGGTTTTAATCAATGCGCTTGTCAGGTCAATTGTAAAGCGTGAAGGATACCTTTCCGGCTAGCCAGGGGAAAGCCGCAACTCATGCTGGATCGAATTTAATCCAAATCCTGCAATGTTTTGAAATCTACTCGCGATTCGAAGTATGCTATGGCAACTGTTTGCGAGACCATAGCATGAAGCGCAGCTTCGCCTTTTTTATAGCCTTGATACTCAAACCGGTCCGGATTGAGGCATCGGAAGTGCGCGCCGTACTCTGGTCGTTCAGCTATTTCTTTGCGTTGCTGTGCAGTTACTACATCATCCGCCCGCTGCGCGATGAGATGGGCATACTGGGCGGGGTGGAGAATCTGCAATGGCTGTTCAGCGGAACCCTGCTGGCGATGTTGGCGGCGATACCGCTATTCGGCTGGGTCAGTTCACGCTACCCGCGCCGCCAGTTTCTACCCTACAGCTATATTTTTTTCATCCTGATGCTGTTGCTGTTCTATGTGCTGATGCAACAGCAGTCTTCGCCGCTGATCGCGCGCGCCTTCTTCATCTGGACCAGCGTGTTTAACCTGTTTGTGGTGTCGGTCTTCTGGAGCTTCATGACCGACCTGTTCAGCAATGCACAGGCACGTCGACTGTTCGGCTTTATCGCCGCTGGTGGCAGTATCGGCGCGATTGCAGGCCCGGCGATAACGGCGTTACTGGTGCAGTCTCTCGGCAACCACAACCTGCTGCTGGTGTCGGCGCTGTTTATGAGCTGGAGCCTGGTCTGCATCTATCGACTGTCGAGCTGGTCAGGCACCACAACAGCCCCCGATCCTGCACACCCGTCCGCCGCACAGGAACAACCGATCAGCGGCAGCGTCTGGTCCGGCATCACGCTGGTTCTGCGCTCGCCTTATCTGCTCGGCATCGTGCTATTGATGATCCTGCTCACCACGCTGGCCACCTTCCTGTATCTGATGCAGGCCCAGATCATCCGCGATGCCTTCGTCGATTCGGCGCAGCGCACCGCGGTTTTCGCCAGCATCGATCTGGTGGTGAATGCACTCACCCTGCTGCTGCAGCTGTTTGTCACCAGCCGCCTGATCCAGCGCTTCGGCCTGCCCGTGGTTCTCGCCATCATACCGCTGTTGCTGGCGGCCGGATTCCTGCTGCTGGGCATTTCTCCGCTGTTATCGATTCTGCTGCTGGTTCAGATCATCCGCCGCGCCGGTAACTACGCGCTGATGCGACCCGCGCGTGAAATGCTGTATGTGGTACTCAGTCGGGAGGAGAAATATCGCGCCAAGAACGTGATCGATACCGTCGTCTATCGCTTCGGTGATGCGGTCAGCGCATGGGTCTATACGGCCATGCGCAGTCTCGGCCTGGGTCTGTCCAGTATCGCGCTGGTCGCCGTTCCGCTGGCGCTGTTCTGGGCCTGGATTGCCTTCGGTCTGGGGCGAAAACAGGAAGCACTCGCACAACTTCAATCCAACTCAAAACAGGAGTCATCATGAAACCATTCAATCCGCTGACCAGACGCCAGTTCATCGCCACCGGCGCCGCTATCGCCGGCAACCTGGTCATGCCTGCTATTGCATTGGCATCCACATCATCAACTTTGATCAAAAAGGCCATCCCCAAATCGGGCGAAGACTTAGCGGTGATCGGGATGGGAACCTCACGTACGTTTGAAGGGAGTAACGACCCGCAGTCAATTAGCACGCTGAAACAGGTCACTCAGGCATTCTTTGACCTGGGCGGCGGCATGATCGACTCATCACCGATGTATGGATCGGCACAGCAGATTCTGGGCCGGATACTGCCGCAGATCAGCCATAATAAAACGCTGTTTGCGGCCACCAAGGTGTGGATCGACGGCCAGCAAAACGGTATCGATCAGATGGAACAGTCTCGCAAGTTGTGGGGCATACAGCGCTTCGACCTGATGCAGATCCACAATCTGGTCGACTGGGAAACTCATCTACAGACCCTGCAACAGATGAAAGCCGAGGGCCGCATCCGTTATATCGGTATCACCACCTCGCATGGTCGCTTCCATGATGATTTGCAATCGATCCTGCGCAAACACGATTTTGATTTCCTGCAACTGAGCTACAACATCGCCGAACGTGAGGTCGAACAGTCCTTGCTATCGATTGCCGCAGAAAAAGGTATCGCAGTCATCGTTAACCGGCCATACCAGCGTGGCAGCCTGTTCAGCAAGGTTAAGGGCAAAGCCCTGCCTGATTTTGCACAGGAATTTGATTGCACTAGCTGGGGCCAGTTCTTCCTCAAGTTTGTGGTTTCCCATCCGGCGGTGAATTGCGCGATTCCTGCCACCAGTAAGGTTCATCATATGCAGGATAATATGCAGGCCGGCAGAGGACGTTTGCCGGATCCCAAACAGCGTGAGCAGATGATCCGTTATGTTGAAGCGTTGTGAAGGTGACGTCTGCAATTTCTGCTGGCACCGTCCATGCATAACAGTATCAAGAATCTCATCTCTGTCGATTTAGTTACAGGCGAAGCGCCACGTTATAGCGTAAAGAATCGGTATAGTCGGTGGCCAGACTCATTCCCCCTCCAGCCATCGGCTGACCGGTCTGATCGGACTGAATACGCCCGCTATCCGGTTTACCGTCATCCAGTCTGGCTTCGATGATTTTGACGATGGCCCCTTCCAGCTGACCAAAAACAGTGGTATGACCGGCAATCAGCAGCGCGCCATCCTGAATGCCGATGAGACCGCCGTAGGCATTGGTGGGTCGGGTGGTTTCAAGTCCGCCCCCGGGTATCAATCCTGCCGCTCTTAAGTGGGCAAAGAATTTTTCCGTTTCGACCCCGCCTGCGGTGCTCAGGCTAGTGATATTATTGGCATCCCAGCTGCCCTCAATGGTGCCCTGTCCATTGCCATTTACATCCACTGGATTGAGCGTGGTATAGAGATCAAACCGGCTCTGAACTTCACTGTCATCGCCGGGTAACTGACGATAGCGATCCTGATAGGAAAACATCGCCGCCGAGATACCGGAATGATCCGACTCGATGCGCTTCAGCTTGGCATTGACGATCATTTCCTGGCCCTTTAACACACCACCCATGAGCAGCCCCACGACCACTAATACAATCGCAATCTCTACCAGCGTAAATCCCTTACCCATGTCCATACTCGAATGATCTCGTTATTGATTCCGGTTCAATATGATTTTTTTAAAATTATGATGATGTGCGTTTGACTTGTAAACAGTCGACTGATTACTACAAAAACACTCTCTAATATAAGTCTCCCTGTTTTCGTTTACCATCAGGGTTTACATTAAATTTTTTATGCTCTGCCTGGATAAGATAAATCCAGATCAAACCGGATCACAATGTTCCGCAGCTTGGCGACAGGCCAGCTCAACACTCACCAGAGCTTCGGCGTAGAGATAGGCAAGAATCTGTTGTTCGATGATCACCCCGAGTGGACCAAGGGTGGATTTGAGTAAGTCACAATGACGCATAAACAGCAGGTTAGCATCGATGCGTGATTCAGCCAGCAGGGGCGCCAGCTGGTTTAATATCTGTGCCGCCTGACACCAGTCCTGCGTTATGGTTACATCGGATTGCTCGGCTTCGGGCAGTCCGGCCCGGATAGATAGGACCATCTGCTGTAATGCATTGGCAACACTGTCGGCTAAACGCTGTAATTGCGCAGGCTCACTGTTGTGCATCACTGCCGCCTCCAGTTCGGCAGCCAGGCCCTGCACCAGAGTCACCCCCAGTGTCGCAGAAGCGCCCTTCAGGGTGTGCGCCACCCGTCTTGCCTGTTGCAGATCGTCCGCCGCCAGGCTTTGCCTGAATAGCTCCATATCCATTGCGTGTTCGGCGGCATAGCGCTGCAGCAGCTGAACATACAGCTGTCGATTATTATTCAGCGATTTCAACCCCTGTCGCGTATCCAGGCCGGTAATATCTGGCAATGAGGCTGCCGATAGCGTGGTCTGTGGTCGCGGGCTGACTGAACCCACAGGTTCCGATGTACCAGCCGCAGGCGCGGCCTGCTGGTTGCCTGCGGGCAGGTTTCTGAGTAACACTGCGAACAGTTCCTGTGGATTGACCGGTTTGGAGATAAAGTCATCCATACCGGCCGCCTTACAGGCACGCCGATCTTCATCAAAAACATTCGCCGACATGGCTAATATCGGTCGCGTCTGCCAGCCCGCAAGTTTGCGAATCATGCGGGTTGCTTCAAGACCATCCATTATCGGCATGTGTATATCCATCAACACCAGGTCATACCGATACTGGCGCGCCTTTTCGACCGCGCTACGTCCATCAACGGCGACATCGACGGCGAGTCCGACCGAGTGCAACAGTTCCAGCGCCACTTCGCGGTTGATCGCATTATCTTCCACCAGTAGCAATCGGTCTGAACTGTGCCGTTGACGTAAAGTTTGCTCAGCATCGCTCTGGTCTATCACCGGGTCGAGCGGAACAATACCATGGCCGCGCTGCAGAGAAGTGGTCAACCAGAATAGACTGCCCTGACCCGGTACGCTCTCAACACCGACCTTGCCGCCCATCAGTGCTGCCAGACGTCGGGTAATCGCCAGCCCCAGACCGGAGCCGCCGTAGTGGCGGGTAGTTGAAACATCCGCCTGTTCGAACGCATTGAAGATCAGCGATTTTTTATCCTCTGAAATGCCGATTCCGCTATCCTGCACTTCAAAGCGAAGCAGTAATTCATCGCCCTGTTCCTGCAACAGGATGGCGCGTATAGCGATAGATCCCTGTTCGGTAAATTTCACCGCGTTGCCGGCAAAATTCAATAGCGCCTGACGCAGCCGGGTCGGGTCACCGCGTAACCAGAGCGGAACGCTACCACTATCGAGCTCGACACGGATACCTTTAGCAGCGGCCTGTTCACTGATCAGGGAACGGATATAGTCCAGTACGGAAGACAGATGAAAGTCGGTAGTTTCCAGCTGCAGCTTGCCGGCTTCGATCTTGGACAGATCCAGAATATCGTTGATGATGGATAACAGGTGCTGTCCGGCACTGTCGATCTTGTCCAGCCGGTCCATCTGTACATCCGCCCCCCCGGCTCGCCGCATCAGATGGGTCAGACCAATGATCGCGTTCATCGGTGTTCTGATCTCATGGCTCATATTGGCGAGGAAGGCACTTTTAGCCTGATTGGCGGCTTCAGCCCTGAGCTGAGTTTCGGACAGTTCGGAGGTACGCTGTTCGACCAGCTGTTCCAGATGCTGACGGTACTGGTCCAGCTCTTCACCCAGCTTCTGTTTCTCGGTCACATCTTCTTTAACCGCCACATAGTGGCTGGTGCGTCCGTCCAGCTGGCGAATGGGTGAGATAATAGCGAACTCAATGTAATCACTGCCATCCTTGCGTTTATTGATGAACTCACCTTTCCAGGATAAACCCTGGTTCAACGCAGACCACATTTTCTGGAAGGTAATGGCTGGAGTTTTGCCGGAATGCAGAATACGTGGATTTTGTCCCATCACCTCGTCACGCGTATAACCGGTGGCCGTTAGAAAGGCTTCGTTGACATACTCGATCTCGGCCTTCACATTGGTAATAACAATACTTTCAGGGCTTTGTTCCACTGCCTGGGAAAGCTTATGCAGCTGCTCATGGACACGTTTACGTTCGCTAATATCACGTATCATTACCATCATGCTGCCATCCGGCATGCGCGTAGCAATGACATCTGCGGTAAATACCGAACCATCTTTACGTTGTAGCTGCCATTCTCTCTGGTAGGGCTGGTTGCTGCGGATCACCTCGAATGCAGGCTTGATATGCGGTCTTTGCGAAGGCACGACGAGGCGGGAAGGATCACTACCGGTCATTTCATCTTCACTATAGCCGAGTAACCGGCAAATACTTTCATTCGTATCCAGACAGCGATCATCTTCTCCTATGATCAGAATGCCATCCGGCGCCGACTCAAACAGTTTACGATATTGTTGCTCACTTTTGCGCAGGGCAAGACCCGCCAGTTCACGCTGCTTTTCGGTTTCATCCAGCTTATTGCGCGCCTGCGAGATTTCGCTGATATTCGGAATGGCACTGCCAGATGGAATTTTTTCAGCCAGCGAAGCCACCGCTTTAGCCAGATAAGCGCTCGCCAGTCGCCCCCCTACCACACCAATCAGGGTCGTGCCTATAATCACCAGCAACAGTATCGCTGCGGTTGCATACAGCGGGGCATATTCAATCCGGTGCGGAATCTCCAGCTGCACCGACCAGGGAGACAACTTCGAGTGGATTTCAAACAGGGCCGGGGGCTTACTATACCTGTCATCCTCGATGCTCTTTGGTTGCGGAGGAGGCACTCGTGCGATCACGGCACCGGTGCCATCAAGCAGACTGAGGGTCCAGCCGGCCGGAAGTGAGACCTGCTCCATTCGCTGCTGGAACAGGGCAGTCTCAAAAATACTGAGTATTAGAAAGGCGGTATGTCCATCACGCTGAGCGGGTATCGCAACCGCAACCAGTGTCTTGTTCGCAATCGGTCCAATAAAAGTATCACCGACGGCCGGCTGACCGCTGCTCAATGCTTTCTGCACCGCAGACTGACCTTGCGGACGTGGTAATTTTGGTAAGGTGGTGCCGAAAGGTACGCGCGTGTTGAATAACATCTGCAGCTCCAGGTCGGCAAAAATCACATGGCTATTAAAGCTTTCATAAAACCCCTGTGACTCCTGGTACAGATCCGCCCATTTTGCCGGATCATCCGCCAGCGGTGATGCCGCCAGAATGCGCAGCGCATCGATGCGTGATCTCAGATAGTAATCAATGGCAGTGGCAAAATTTTGCACCAGATGGGTGGCGCTCTGGTTGCGCTCAGCCTGTTGCGTGAAGACCTGATGTATCGCCAGATACACCGTCAGTACAATCAATGGCAACACGCTGATCCAGACCAGTCGGGTAAGAAAGGTATTTAATGAGATGCTCGTTTTGTTTTGCCGCATGTTACTCGAACCTAAACTGTAATTCAGCCATCCACTGAGCATACCTTGGTGGAAACACGATTACAAAATCTGCAGACTATGCCGGAATGCCTCAAGCACCAGTGGCTGATGCCAGATAGCAACCTTTGTTACTCGGTATCATCATTGCTATCTTTACCGTAGCGCTTTGCAATCGCTACAAATCCCTCAAAGCTGTTCAGAAAGGCGTCCACAATATCGGGGTCGAAATGATGTCCGCGCTCTGCGGTGATAATCAAACGGGCCTGCTGCGCCGGCATCGGCGCTTTATACACGCGTCGGGAGATTAGCGCATCGAAAACATCGGCCAGTGCCATCAGTCGTGCTGGAACAGGAATTTCATCGCCGTGCAAACCATCAGGATAACCACTGCCATCCCATTTCTCATGGTGCCCCAGCGCAATCTGTCGGGCAAAATCCAGAAAATCAATATGGTGATCGGCCTGGCTCAGGGCCCTGCTGATGGCCTGTTCACCGAGACGGCTATGCGTTTTCATGATCGCCCATTCTGCAGCGTTCAACTTAGCGGGCTTTAGCAAAATATAATCTGGAATACCGACCTTACCAATATCATGCAGAGGTGCAGATTTTGCCAGCATATCGATCACACTGTCGGTCAGAAAACGGGAGAAGCGCGGATGTGATTTTAATCCTGTTGCCAGCAGGCGCACATACTCCTGGGTACGCCGGATATGATTCCCTGTTTCAGGGTCGCGGGTCTCAGCAAGTTCGGCCAGTGCCTTGATCGTAACATCCTGGGTGACCAGCGTGTCGTGCACCCGCCGGCTGACTTCTGCTTCCAGAAAAGTATTCTGGTTCTGCAGCCGATTACGCGCAGATTTCAACTCCAGATGGGTGTGCACTCTGGCCCTGATAATAGAGGGGCGATAAGGCTTGTGAATGTAATCCACCGCACCCAGCTCGAGACCTTTTTCTTCGTCCTCAATTGAGTCCAGCGAAGTCACATAGATGACCGGTATATCCTCGGTGGCGGGGTTTTTCTGCAGGCGCCTGAGTACGCTATACCCATTCATATCCGGCATCAGCACATCCAGCAGGATCAAATCCGGCCTGGTACCGGAAGTGGCAATCTGCAAAGCAAGTTCTCCCGAACGCGCTGCCAGTACCTGATAATGTGGATACAGAAAGGAACTCAGAATTTCCAGACTAGCAGGGTCATCATCCACGATCAGGATAGTATTCTGCGTTGCTGACTGTCCGCCCTGAAGATCGTTAGCTTGCTTGCTCATAAAGAAACCCATCCATACCTTAAAGTATAATCCACGTTATAGACTGTGTGGATTACACAACAGAGAAAACTCTATCACGATATGGATCTGATTTTAAACTTATACGAGCGCCAGCAAACCCGGCGCTCCTGCTAAACTCAAGGGAAAAGTAATATCGACGATCGCCTTTTGCAAAGGCCTTAAGGCGTAAAGCTAAAGCATCGGGCACAGCAGAATCTGATGTGCCCGACAACTTTTGAATTAATAATTCATAACCTTCTTAAAACCACTTAAATTCAGTTCGACATGCACACCATCCTCACCAGGAACGGTATGGCTACTAAAGCCCAGTGACTGGGTCATGTTCAGCATGCGCTGGTTCTGGCGCAGGATATCGCCTATTACTCGCCGGGTGCCACGTGCACGACAGTAATCCAGAATCTTTTCCATCAACTTGCGCCCCAGACCAAAGCTCTGCAGATCGGACCTGACCAGAATCGAAAATTCAGCGAACTCGTTGTCCGGATCGGTAATCACCCTCACCACTCCGAGCGTTTCCCACTCACCATCAGCATCTTTCGCACCGGCAATGAATGCCATTTCACGATGGTAGTCAATCTGGGTAAAGCGTGCCATTTCGCTATGCGGTAATTCACGGATGGTGCCAAAGAATCGCATGTACATATCTTCCGGAGAAACCTTGGCCAGGAACCGGTGATGCGCGATTTCATCTTCCGGACGAATCGGCCGGATCTTGATTTTGCGCTCATTCATCACATAGATTTCTTCCAGTTCCTGCGGATATGGACGAATCGCCAGTCGCTCATTGTCGAAGGCGGCAACCGCTTCAACCCGAATTCGAGCATCCACTGCCAGTACCCCATTGTGATCGGCAAACAGCGGATTGATATCGAGTTCAATCACTTCCGGTATCTCAATCGTGAGTTGCGCAATCTTCATCAGGGTGAGACAGATTTCTTCATTATTGGCGGCGGGTTGATCGCGATAGCCGTTTAACAGTTTGGAGATACGGGTGCGTGAAATCAGTTCACGCGCCAGACTCATGTTAAGCGGCGGCAGCGCAACGGCACGGTCAGCAATCACTTCAACCGCGGTACCACCTTCACCAAACAGAATCACCGGGCCAAATAGCGGATCCGTGGTCATGCCGACGATGAGTTCATGCGCACCGGCTCGAGGTGCCATTTTCTGTACCGTAAAACCGGTAATCTGTGCGTCAGGCTTCGCCTCTGCAGCTCTCTTTAGCATATGCTCGGCCGCACTGACGACGGACTGCTCGGTGTCCAGATCGAGCGCAACACCGCCTACGTCTGACTTATGCGAGATATCGTTCGACAGAATCTTAATCGCTATCGGAAATCCCATCTGGCGTGCCAGCTGGCCAGCAGACTGCGGGGTTTTCGCGATATGGGTTTCAACCGTCGGAATACCATACGCAGAAAATACCGCTTTGGCTTCGGGTTCGGTTAATACCGAACGCCCATTCGCAATCGCAGACTCGATAATCAGCCTTGCCGTAGCGGTTGCCGGGGTAAATTCGCTGGGTGCCGAGATCGGTGTTTCCATCAGCATTTCCTGATTCTTACGATAGTGCACCATGTGCATGAAGGCACGCACCGACCATTCGGGGGTACGGAAACTGGGGATATGTGCCTCGCTGAATAGCTCGCGGGCGTCTGCCACTGCGTCTTCACCCAGCCAGTTGGTCAGTATCGGAATCTGTGAAGCACGCTTTTCACGCTTGATCACATCCAGCACTGCCTGGGCGGCATCGGTACTGGAAGCAATCGCAGTCGGGGCATGCATCACCAGTACGGCGTCTACTTCTTTTGCATCCAGTAAAATCTTCAGGGTATCGGCATAACGTGACCCTGGCGCATCACCGATGATGTCGACCGGATTCGAGTGCGACCAGGTTTTGGGCAGAACAGCGTTCAGCTTTTCAACCGTTTCTTCGCTTAGTTCAACCAGTTTGCCACCGTTTTCGATCAACGCGTCCACCGCCATCACACCGGGACCACCGCCATTGGTCATAATGGCCAGACGTTCGCCCTTAAGCGGATTAGATTTGGCCAGGGTTTCAACCGCAGCAAATAATTCGTTGAAGTCGTATACCCGCAACATACCGGCACGTGCAATCGCGGCATCGAATACGTTATCCATCCCGGCCAGAGCACCGGTATGCGATGCCGCCGCCTTGGCACCTTCGGCCGCACGCCCGGCCTTGATCACCAGCACCGGCTTATTGCGCGCTGCAGCCCGTGCAGCGGACATGAAATTGCGCCGATTCTTGATCGATTCGATGTATAACAGAATGGCGCGGGTGGAAGGGTCGGTGGATAGATAATCCAGCGCATCACCAAAATCGATATCGGAAGCATCGCCGAGAGAGGCAAACAGCGAGAACCCGATACCACGGCTACGTGCCCAGTCCAGCACTACGGTGCCGAGTGCACCCGATTGCGAGACAAAAGCGATTTTGCCCGGTAACGCCGGTACATGCGAAAAACTCGCGTTCAGGCCGATACTGGGAACCAGCAGGCCGAGGCAGTTGGGACCCAGCAAACGCATACGGAATGACTTCGCCAGCTCCAGCATCACCTGCTTGACACTGCGTCCATCTTCGACTTTCGCATCATCCAGACCTGCAGTGATCACTATCGCCGCGCGCGTACCACGCTTGCCGAGCTTTTCGATCAGCTCTGGAATGGTCGCGGGAGGGGTACAGATCACCGCCAGCTCCGGGGTAACCGGCAACGCATCCACATTCGCATAGGCCAGCACACCGGCAATCGCTTCATGTTTCGGGTTAACCGGCATGATCGGGCCATTGAAACCACCCTGCAACAGGTTGCGGATGACCACGGCTCCGACGCTGTGAGGGCGGTTAGAGGCGCCGACGACAGCGATCGATTTAGGACGGAACAGGTGTTCCAGATTATGGATACTCATAGCAGTGATACAGCCTTACGTTAATTAGATAATGCTGATTCTAGTACATAATTGCTGCACTGCAACACCAATAACGAAAGAAATGTGCAAATGCACAATTTTTGTTAACTAGTGCCTGAACGAAAAAACATAAGTCTTTAAAATCAAAAGAAAAAATCACTAAAATGAGGTGCGAAGCTGTCCTAAAAAAGCGCACAATCTGGTAAAATACGGTCTAAACCAGCCTTAAACAATAAAACTTCGGCCAAAAAAACATGCG
>JACNJF010000030.1:0-15144 GCA_014382695.1 Gammaproteobacteria bacterium
TTACTTAATTACTTTATATCTATTGAGGCTGGTTAATGTTCAACCTGAAATTAAACGAACGATTTTGCTTTCGCCGAAAGCAGAGTCATCGTGTTTGCAGTATTCAAGCCTTAAAATCTGTTCGCGTGATGCTACCGTTTTTTTTCATCTCGATGTTATCACTGGCGACTACTCCGGTAGCCGCCCTGTCTGAGGCTGGCAATGTAACCACTGCGCCTGGTATCGCTGCTGCCAGATTCGCTGCCAAAGATGTGTCAGCCCTGAGCCTTACGCCATCTTCATCCAGTATCCTGAGGAATCAAACGATTGATGTGACAGGAAAATTGACCCGCCTGCCCGATGGAGGTAATTTAAGTGGCCTGAACATCGAACTCAGGGTAACGGCTCCAGATAGCACGGTGACCACATTCACTACCCGCACATTTACCAACAAGGGTGAGTATCAATTCACTGCCATCAATAGAAATGCAATAACCGGTTTCAATACCAATGGCAGTTACACGCTATCGGCTTTTTTTGCCGGCAATAATGACCTGGATCCAGAAACTTCACCACCGGCTCTGGTCAACGTGGATGAACTGGCTGGTTATGCACTGATTGTGCAGGGAAGAGTCACTGCCGATACAGCAGGTCTTCTATCGCATAATAAAACCACTAACCGGATTTACAATACCCTGATAAATCGAGGGTTCCAGCCGGGCAATATCCTTTATTACAACTTTGATAACAAGCAGACCGATGCGCTGGGAAATCCATTCGTCGATGGAGTTCCATCTAAAGCCCTGGTGCGGAATGCGATTGAAAGTGAGCTCCCGATCTTAAGTTCGATCGTGGCAGCACCTATTTATATTTTTATGGTCGATCACGGCGGCGATGAACTGTTTCAGGTTGGCTCTGACACCATTAGCGCGGTCGAACTGAATAGCTGGATGACGACGATGGAAGCCAGCCTCTCGCCGGCCATGCAATCGAAAAACAGATTCCTGATTTATGGCGCCTGCTATTCGGGTAGTTTCATTCCAGCGCTATCCAGTCCAGGACGGATTCTCATTACATCGGCTGCTGCGGATGAAGAATCCTACAAAGGGCCTATTGAACCTGCTGACGGGATTCGAGCGGGTGAATACTTTATTGAAGAGTTCATGAAACAACTGGAAAGGGGCGACACCTTCAGCGGGGCGTTCAGCATCGCAACGACGTTGACCGAAACCTATACCAGAATCTCGAACACTCAAAACAACTTTAACCGGTTTTTCGATGCCGCGGCGCAACATCCACTGCTGGATGACAACGGTGATGGCCTGGGAAGTAATCTGCTGGATAACAATAGCCTGGACGGTAACCCGTCTAAAAATGCACACCTCGGTGTGGGCCTCAGCTTTCTGTCATCACCCGTACCCGGTCTGGGTGCTATCGACACGGTTACAGAAACCAGCTTTGTCGAGGCAGGCAGTACTAATCTGACCCTGTTCCTGGAACCGGTCAAGGGAAGTGACGTCGGCCTGGCCTGGTTCGAAGTTCGGAAACCGACCAAAGTGCTAACGGACCCAGTGTTCAGCTCCGTACAGCTCGAACTGGAGCTGGACAGGGTTGATATGCAGCCTAATCCAGACCCTGCAATTGAACGACTGGAAGGCACCTACAATGGCTTTGACGAGACCGGGCAGTATGAAATTTTCTATTATGTAAAAGATTTCGATAGCGATGTCATCTCCCCCTCAAAACGCTCAGTGGTGTATAAAAAACAAAGTGGAAACCAGTCCCCATCGACGGTAACGCTGCTTTCTCCGACTGATGCATCGAGTCAGAAGACGGTCATGACATTTGACTGGAGCGATGCAACAGACCCGGATAATGACATCCTGAGTTATACTCTGGAGATTGCATCCGATGCCCTGTTTTCAGTGGCGAGTATCGAATACCGCGTCGAAGAGTTAGCCGTTTCCAGCGCAAAGGTCGATCAGACCGCGCTGCTACCGGATGGCACACCGTTGTTCTGGCGGGTTATCACAACAGATCAGTTTGGTGCCACCTCAACTTCATCTGTGTTCAGTCTAAATACCGATAACACCAATGGCGTCCCTGGCGTTATACAGGGACTAGTTTTCTCGAATAGTACTTTTGCACGGTTGACCGGAGCGAATGTCAGCTCGACGTCGTCTGGCAATTCAATTGCAGTAGTCGAGTATAATGGTGAATTTATCCTGATATCAAATGCAGGGGAAAATATAACGCTTACGGTGTCCAGCACAGGTGGAGAATTTGCTACTAAAACGATTTCAGGGGTTTCCGTCGCTGCGGGTCAGACAACTAGCGTGAATATCGGTATCGATACTGATCCCGCTAATACGGGTGGTGGAGGTACTACTGGAGGCGGAACAACAACGACTCAACCTGCCGCAACGGGTGGCGGTGGTAAGTTTAGCGTTTCAGGCCTTTTCATCGGTTTGTGTCTGATGCTCATCTCTGTGGCAATGCGCGGTAGAAAAACAAATAGGGACGGTCGATTGATTCAGGCAACTGAGAACCGGCATAAACCTGTGCCCCCTGAGTGTTGAAATTTTTATTGTCTACTAATCAGCAACAGTTCATCTTTAATACCATGTATTGTTTAGTGCTGTTGAATCACTATGATGATCAACAGTTCTGAAAATCCATTCAGCCGTACATTTAATCACGAGGAATACCATGACAGACCAGGTCGTAATCGCTCAAAAAGCCCCTTTTGCCGTTGAACTAGAAGCCGGAAAAACCTATCACTGGTGCTCCTGTGGTCGCAGTAAAAGCCAGCCCTTCTGTGATGGCTCACACAAAGGAACCAGTTTTGAACCCGTTGCATTCACCGCTGAAAAAACCGAAAAAGCCTATCTGTGCGGCTGCAAAAAAACTGCCAATCAGCCTTTCTGCGATGGCGCGCACAAGAGCCTGTAATCCCTGTTAGCGATCGCTGCAGCGATCGCTATTTTGCTGTTCCGTTAACCCAGCGTATGCACCAGCTCAGCCAGTGAACTGGCACACACGACAGGCCCGGTTTCATAATGGCCGAGCTTCCTGGAGATCTCATTCATCGAAAAGACCCCTCGAATCATACCTTCTTCGGTCACCAGAATATGACAGCCATCCCGATGATGCATGGTGGCGACGACATGCCCGACTTTGGCGGTTTTAATATGTGACCACTCCACCACCTGGATATCTTCACGCGGCGTCATCATCATTCTAACTGTTATTTCGTTGTGCCTGAGCCCTGTTTCGCGGGCAATCTTAACCGGTATATCGCCCATGATGTCACAGGCCGTGACCTGCCCGATAACCGTAGCAGAGCGTTCATCCTTTGCCGCATCCGCATCATCAACCACCAGCAACAGTCGCACACCCGAGGTTTTCATCTTGAGAAGCGCTGTATCGATGGAAACATCCGGGCTGATCATCAGCGGCATCTTATGGGTAAAGTCGGTAAAAACGTGACTGGCCGGATCGTCCAGATTCACCAGCTCCGGCATTTCAAGAGGCGATTCCACAAATGCTCCCCTTTCCAGAGGGGCATAGGCTCTATGTGTTTCTCTAGTAGTCATCACGCACTCCTTTTTACGATTTGTTTATTGAGCAGATTATCACTAAATCATGAACAAGTATTTCTAACTTAAACACCAGTTTAAAACAAATAGAAAACGCTAGCGAGCCTCAGAGTCGTCCGTCAGTTGCTGGCGAAATTTTTGTAGATTCTCATGCCATGCGGTGGAATCCCCGTAATCGAGAAAGCGTTGCGCTCGACTGTGCGGATCGAGCACCCGCCGTGCATGCTTGATCGGACACCAGTACTGTTCTGTGCGCGCCACCACTTCGCGGGCATAAGCCATCAGGCCATTACCGTAACCGCAGTACAGGCAGTTGAATTTTTCGATAATATTCAGGTAGGCCAGATGATGCCGGTCAATCACCATATACTCGCTGCGTCGGACGCGTGGAATGTGGTAGATGCGAAAACAGATGTGCTGGTAAAGCGTGGTGCAGAGATCCAGTATCAGCAGCGGAATAATCATGCCGTAAATCAAGGGCGCGGACAGGATGTAGGCCAGGGGTGCCTTGCGCAGATATAACCACAGACCGGTTCGCTGCTGGCGCTGCCACAGGCGTACACCACGCTCGAACACCACCTTGCCACGGCTCAGACTATAATTAAACTGTTCACGTTTACTGGCCAGCAGTTTATCCAGCTCCTGCTCCAGTTCTTTTTCGGTCTCGCGCAAACGCGCCAGTATGTCATCCAGTCTGGTTTTAGCCTGCATCTGTTTTACCCGCTCCTGGGGATTGATCAATCAAATTGAAATGGGGCAAATGCACATTCAGGATGAACCTGTCAGCATCTCATTCATCAACCATTCCTTGAACACCCGCATGCCATAACTCATCAGGTGATTTTTCTGGTGTACCAGATAATATGCCCGTCCGGTATCGAGCAGGGTATCAAACGGTTTAACCAGTACGCCGTTGGCTATTTCGCGCGCCGATAGCGTGCTTTCGGCGAGCGCCACTCCCAGCCCTTCGCGCGCGGCAACGGTTGCCAGCTGACTGCTCGACAACTGCATCCCGCGCCTGAAGCCGGAATAATCGATCCCACTCAACTGTAGCCATTCGGGCCATTCGTAGAGACGCTTGGAGACATGGATCAGGCTATAGTTGCGTAGATCCTGTGGACCCCGCAGTGGGTGTTCGGCGCTCAGCAACGAAGGTGCACAGACCGGCACCAGAAACACTTTTTTGAGAAACACGACATCAATGTCATGCCAGTCACCATGACCAAAAACGATGGCCATATCGATATTCGATTTGGTCAGGTCAAGCAGTTCCGTGGTCGAGGTAATCTGCAGTTCGACATCCGGATAAAGTTGCTGGAATCGGTGTAGCCGTGGCATCAGCCAACGTATCAGGAAATTGGGTGGACTGCTGAGAGTGAGTATATCGGCTTTCGGATTGGCCGTGATGCTCTGGCTGGCCACCTCAATTTCATTCAGGGCCTGACGGATGGAGATCAGATACTTTTCACCGGTTGGGGTTAATTCGACCGTGCGCTTATTGCGCTCGAACAGCTTGCAGCCAAGGTAATCTTCCAGCGACTTGATGCGGTGACTGACCGCCGACGCGGTCACAAACAACTCTTCCGCCGCCATCGCAAAACTCCCATTTCTTGCAGCAGATTCAAATATCCTGAGGGCCTTGAGTGGTGGAAGGTGTCTGATGAAGATGTCCTGATGGATGAGATAATTTCATCATTCTGCTGAAAATTCATCGTTTGTGCAACTGCACAATAACTCCTATGCTCTTATCTCAACTAATTTAATGGTAAAAGAGAAATAAAAATGAACAACAACCTTGATCTTACGATCAAACTTGATGCGAAAGGCAAAGTGGATATTAACTACTATATGGATCGTGCGTATAAGCTACGTGCGGAGACGATCGCAAACATGTCCTGTCAACTGAAAAGCTGGCTTAAGTCTCATTTTAACCGGCATATTGCCAGGCTTTTTATCGCCCGCAAGCCGCTTCATCATTAATCACTCACCCAACAGGTGATGGAGGGTGGCAACGCCATCCTCCATCTCAACCACTAAACTATCCGTTCAAACCCCTTCCCCGCACTAACGCAGCACGGTTTGTTTTAACTAAATGTTCTGCATCGGATCCGCACCCAGAGTACCGACCAGCTGGTTGAGATATTCTGACGCTGAAACCTGGGTTAATTTCAGCTTTGCAGCCGTTAATTTACTGTCAATTTGCAGACGCTCAACTTCATCGGCATGACTTTTACGCAGCCGGAAACCACTCAGATAATCGATATGGCGCTGCCACAGACGGATATCACGCTGCTGCTTGACCTGCAGGCGCTGCTTATACCAGTCTGAAGCAAGCAGGCTCTTACGCTTGAACATCGCGCGTATCTCCGGGTGATGCACATCCTTACCGTCATACTCTCCCTGCGCCATGATGCTTAACAATGCCTTCAGCGGTGGGCAGGCCTGCTCGATAGAGCCGTCCTCGAAATAGTTCAGCGCTACCTTTTGCTGCGCCTCCACGATATTGTTGATCCCGTCGACAAAGTCATCCATATTCTGAGTTTCCGGACGCAGGATTTTGTCCGTAAATACGACCGAAGGGTTATCAAATATCTTGCCAAAAAAGCCATGAACAAACAGGCTGGTGATGCGATAGCCGAGACGACTGGCGAGAACCTGCTGCCCCTGATACTCGAAATCTTCCAGCTTCTCCAGCTGTCCTTTACCGATCAGATATTTGGGACGTCTTTTCTTTGGTTTCAGCAAGGCCCAGATTTCTGGAATGATCAGGCTGATATCGTGATTGACCCGGGTATGCGGACCGACGTAGCCGGCGGCACTGCTAAAGCCCGAGTAATCACTCAGAATATAGGACACTAGCGCATTGTTTAAGTCTGCGCTGGGTAACAGCGCGTTAAACGGTCCTTTGGTCAGCGCGCCCTCCGAACCGGCCCCGGTGGTTGAAGGTGATTTCCCGGTCAGACTGCAGATGAAATCCATGAACAGTTCCGGCAACTCCTGATAATGGATCGGGTTGTAAACGGCCAGTGAACGAATCCCGGCCTCTGGTTCCGGCGGGTTATTTCTGCGCCCGGTCAGCACCGAGTCGACCGGAAAACAGATCGGGTCAGTGAGTGCAGCGCGACGATGCAGGCGCGCACTGGTCTCGGCCAGATAGCGCTTGATCGGTTTTGCCAGATCGGAACGTAATTGCAGGTAGCGTGGATTTTTACTCGGCTTGCCATCCACCATCAGCGGATGTGCCGATGAAACCGCCAGTTTACCTGTTTTCAGGCTGTCCAGTAACAGCTCACGCATCGGTAGCGTATACAGATCGAACTCAACCTGATCTTCGGTAATCTCGCTCAGGTCCTGTTGATTCAGTGGCTTGAAATTGGCGATAAAATTATTCGGCTGTGACATTTCGAGCTCGGTCTGACGGTCAAAGCCCTTGATAATCGCATCATCTGGACGCTGAAACAGACGGTATTCACAGTTTTTTACCAGCTTCACATTTTCATGCTTGTTCATTTTCGGCATGTTGACCAGTTTGGCCGCAGGCACCACCACCGATGCAGTGATATCATCTTCCATCTGCAGTTTCTCGGCGACGATAAAATCCTGCCGCATCTTATAGATACGCCAGGAAGCATCTTCATCGAAGCCCATGCGCAGATAAGACATCACCAGATGACGATCCCGATATTTCAATTCATGGCCCTGTACGCCATCGACCATATCAACCGAAAAATACTGCTTCCAGTCATCACCCCATTCTGCCCGGTAAAAGCGCTTGATCATGAATGCCAGCGCCTTGATCGAGTCCGGAATACTTTCAACCCAGGCATTGTATTCAGGGGTAAATTTTTCTTCCGACGGGGTCAGCATTTTTATCATAGAGCCCAGACTGCGCTTCATACTGAGCGGCGAACGTGGCGGACTGTCCGAATAGTCCGGCGCATACTGACTTTTATAGCGCCCGGAGTAGTCATAATTAAACAGCGTCTGCACCTGTAGCATCGAACTGGCCAGCTCATTCACGAACAGCGGGCCATAGATAACGGCATCATCGATCGCCTTCGAAATCTCTGACTTTCCACCACCTGACACGGTGCAGGGCTTATGGCAAAAGGTACCTTCGGCATCGGTACCGACGATACGCCAGGTCGGCGCTTTGGGATGCTTTTCCATCGCAATCCGGTAACCACTGGGATGCATATAAATCAGACCGGGTTTCAGCTTGATGGTATGCGCCTGTCCATTCTCCAGCGTCCAGCTCACGCTCTGATCATTCAGATCCATTTGCAGGTCTTGCGGCACATACAGAATCTGCGGATACTGCCTGTCGATCGCATAGCCTTCCGGTTGCAACTCCATCAACTCACCGTATCTTGCCAGCACGTCCGAAAACTTGTAGTCGGTATTGCGGGTGCGGGTATCGCGCCCGAATTCTTCGCCATGATTATGGCGCGGAAAAGCCAGCGCGCCGCCGGCATGCTCTTCTTCTGCCAGCCCGAACAGATTGGCCGCATAACTGATCTGCGTTTTGACTTCTTTCTTGCAGTAACCAAAGTAGTTATCGGCCAGAATCGTGACGATGACGCCTGTTTCATCGCGTGCAGTAATCTTGAACGGCTGCCCCTGGTTATACAGCTCATCCTCGCTTTCCCAGTACATCTCATCCTTTAACTGGCGTGGCGTGGCATCCTGCTTATGCGGCAACCCCAGCTGTTTTTTGCTCAGCTGCACCAGATGCGGCGCCAGAATCACGCAACCGGTATGACCGCTCCAGTGCAGTATATCCAGTCCCGCATCGTTATCCGCCAGTGTCGGATTGCCCGCATTACCGAAGATACTCTCCACAAAGTCCAGATTACTCACCAGTGTACCCGGTGCAAAGAAACGGATCTCCATGGTTTTCTCGGCTTCGGGTTCGTCGCGATACGGAATCTCCGGACACACTACCGGACGTAACAGGGTAGACACAAAACTGCTCGCGCGTACCTTCTGTAGCGAGGTAAAAGGTAACAGCAGGAGTTCCTGCGGAGGCTTGAGTGCGGCATTCAACAGGCGCGCATAGGTAAGTTTGGGCACTGCTTTTTTATCACCCGGAACCGGCAGGCCGCCTTCGGCAATATGAAAAGAACCCGCCGTGGTACGCCGGTCACGCAGGGTATTATGTAAAACCCCCTGATTCACCCGATAGCTTTTGACATAGGTCGACTCGAAGTAATCGCCTTCGGCCGGCAGCGATAACTCTCTGGCGACCCCATGCCGATCCAGCACCAGGGTGTTGGTCGGTAGTTGCGGTATCTGTTCGGTCTCGCAATCCATCAGGTATTCGTTTAAAAAGTTCTGGATACGCTGGTCAACCGGACACAGATAGCTGGATAACAGTCGCGATTTTTCACGATAACTCTTGAATAGATCTTCGGCAATACTAAAAAACTCGGTGAAGCAGTCACTCGATTCACAGGCTGGTAGTCCAGAAGAATGCAGCTTCAGATTGATATACAGCTGCAGGCGCTTACGCTCCTGTTCAGCGTGGTGTTTGTCGCTATGCGTCTGCAAGCCGATTGCCTTTACTAAGTCCATAGGGATTTCCTTTACCAGTTAATACTCGATACTTTTTGCGCCACAGTGATTACGGCCTGTAATCGCTGTGAACAGCCTGCTGTGTGCCTTTAGCTTAATAAACTAGCAAATTAGCGGAAGTTTTTAAAATTTCTGATCGCGCTCAGGCATAGCTACATTAATATGCACTAATATAGTGAAGAAGAAAACCTGAAACACCCGAAAATGCCTCGATACGGTTCATTCCCGGATAAAAAATAGCGTGGGTTAATTTGCCCCCATCGGGCTAAGCGAATCGACGAACTCAGGCGCTATCCGGCGCTATACAACCGCGCTAAATAGCGCTTGGAGATGGGTCAAATATCGGCTCGATTCTGTCTCCAATTTGCGGAGCCTTATTCCTGCTTTAACAGCGCCAGTAAATCGTCCGCATTGAGTTTATCGGCCACATCAGTACCGGCCAGTAAATTATCCGCCAGATCACGTTTCTGCAGATGCAGTGCGATGATTTTCTGCTCGATGCTATCCTTCATCACCATCCGATATACCGTGACAGGCCGGGTCTGCCCAATACGGTGAGCACGATCGGAAGCCTGATCCTCCACCGCCGGGTTCCACCATGGATCCATATGTATCACGTAATCCGCAGCGGTCAGGTTTAAGCCTACCCCGCCAGCTTTCAGGCTGATTAAAAACACATCGCCGATACCCGCCTGAAAGGCCTTCACCCTGATGCTACGTTGCTGGACCGGGGTACTGCCGTCCAGATACTGGTAGCTAATGCCTTTATCGATCAGGTACTGTTCAATGATTTTCAGATGGCCGACAAACTGACTGAAGACCAGTGCCTTGTGATGGTTTTCCAGCAGCTCATCAAGGGTCTCAGCAAACTGGGCCAGTTTAGAGCTGGCTGGCGCACCCTGCTTCATCACCAGTTGCGGATTACAGCAAGCCTGCCGCAGGCGGGTAATCTCCGCCAGTATCTGCAACTGTCGATGCCCTTTCTGTCCATCCTCCGCTGCACCAGACAATTTCTGTATCGCTTCGCGCCGCATAGACTCGTACAGCCTGGCTTCGTCCTGGCTCATTTCGATACTGAGCACAATCTCGGTACGCGCCGGTAGCTCTTTTAGTACCTGGCTCTTGCTGCGGCGTAAAATAAACGGCTGAATCAACTTCTTCAGTTGCTGACTGGCCTGTGGATTTGCATCCCGACTGATGGGCAAGGCGAAGCGTTCGTTAAAACGTTCGAGTGAACCCAGTAAGCCGGGATTGATAAAGCGGAACAGATTCCATAGCTCGCCCAGATGATTTTCTATCGGGGTGCCGGTGGTGATACATTTAAACTGCCCGTTCAGCTTCATCGCAGCCTGGGAGCGCTTGGTAGCAGGATTTTTAATCGCCTGTGCTTCATCCAGTACGATAGTTTGCCAGTCGATCTGCTGCAGCTGGTCGGCACGCGTCTGTAACAGGCCATAACTCGATATCACCAGATCGAAGGCCTCAAATTTTATTTCTGCGGGCAGTGCGGGATCTCTGATATCGATGATATTCAGGGTCGGAGCAAAGCGCTGAATCTCATCCATCCAGTTTAGCGATACCGAGGTCGGTGCAACCACCAGGCTAGGGCCGTTCATCGCCCGATACAGGATCAGCGCCAGCGCCTGCAGGGTTTTACCCAGCCCCATATCATCCGCCAGACAGGCTCCTGCTCCCCACTGCGCCAGTCGCACCAGCCACTCAAAACCCTGCAGCTGATAATCGCGTAACTCAGCCTGTAAGGTGCCCGGCAACTTTGGCTGAAGCGCCATCGCCTGCTCAAAACGCTGGCTGAACTGCTTCCAGTGTTTAGCCGCTTTTAACTGGCCGACTTCAGCGGCCATATCTTCCAGCGTAAGCGCCGCCAGCGGGTGTAGTTTCACCGCATCCGCCTGTACTTCTCCAAAGCGGTTAAGTTCCTGCAGACGTTTGTGAAAGGTTTTGCTTAGCGCCAGAAACTGTCCATCTTCGAGCTGGATAAAGCGCCCTCTGGCCTGCTGACTGAGTGCCAGCAGGCGTTGCATATTGAGCAACTGCCCGTCTTCCAGCTGTAGCTCGCCGGAGGCGGAAAACCAGTCATTTTTGGCATCGATCTGGAGTCTAAACTGACTCAGCGAAACCTGCTGCCGAATGCGCATCGATTCACCTTTGGGCCAGGCAATCGTGACCTGTTCCTGATAGGCCTGTAACTCGCTCAACACCTCCAGACACTCTTCCGGGTCACTGATAGCGTAGAGGAAATCTTCATTCTGCAACGGGCTCAGGAGCGGGCAGGCTTCGATAAATTTGTCGAAATGGCTGCGTTCCTGTTTTAAATCACGTTTCGTTTGCAGTCGTTTGCCGTCAATTTCAGCGATCAGATTTTCACTGCCCTGCGCCGGATAAAAATAGGGGCCACACTGTCCGAACACGCGACTACGCGCCTCGATAGACAAGCCTTCTTCCGCAGGTGATAGCAGGATATGCAATGAGCTATCGGCCTCGACCGTTTGCAGGCTTTCCAGCTCGCCACCAATATCCGAGTGTATATTCACCAGTGGCGCTATCGACGACATCGCATCCAGTACCCGGCTTTTATGTTCCGCAGGAATACTCAAACCTTCACCGATCAACTCACTTAACTGACGATGTTGCGCATTCAAGCTGATCACCTTCCAGCGCAGCGCCGTTTCCCGCACCAGCACAATCTCTGCCGCCATTCGTTCTGGCAGCATACTGATCAGCAGCTGCGCCCCCTGTTTGCGGATCAACACCTCCGGTTCAGCCGCAATCAGCTCTATCTGGCGCTCTGGAAACTCTGCATCAAACAGATAAGGATGCCCGGCCAGCGCCAGCAGTGCCGGATATTCGTCAATTTCATAACTCGCGCCGCCATAATAACCATACGATCTTTCAAGGTGGATGGCCCGCTGCACATTCCGGTCCTGTTCACAAAGACCAGTATAGCTGTCAGGTTCTTCCATCAGACGTTTGAGTGAGACATTACGCCCTTTACTCCAGCGTCCGCTCGCCGTACGTTTTTGCTCCTTGGGCTGGATGTATGGATAACCTTTTTCCAGGCCTGACAGCATCCAGACCAGACGCGTTTCGCTGTCTGTTGTGGACAGAGTCTGATCGGCCCGCATCATAGCGATCGCATCCAGAGCCTGCTCCCATTTCTGCTTCGGCCGGATGATATCAATCAGGCTTTGAGTGTGTTGCAGGGCATGCTGCTGGTGCGCCAGCTTTTCATATTGGCTATCATCAAGCAGCCGTGCCAGCAGTTGCCAGGCTTCTGCAGCCAGCCACAGACTGTTACTTTTTTCGGCGGCGGTGGCGAATTTTTTTAACTCGGGTATCAGTTTTAGCGCCTGCTCTTTATCGGTCCAGTACTGGTAACAGGCGTACAGCAAAAAAGCCAGTGTCGAGTTAAAGCTCTGCCATTTATATTCCCTGGCAATCACAGGCCCCGCTGGAGACCCTGTACACAGATGTTTCAGCAGCAATGACAGCACACGGTGGCAGGCCGGATTACTGTGCCGTTTTTGTTTACTATGCGTATTTGAATAGTCATGCGCCAGACTCAGTTGCTCGGCATTGGCCGACTTGATCAACGCCAGCAGGTAGAATATGCCACTGATATTGCCCAGAAAAATCTTGCGCTTGCGGGTGATTTTTTTATACCGCTCCAGTGCCTGTGCAAAATTATCCAGCGACAGGCTGTTTTCTCCCTGCATAAACTGCTGCCAGGCCGTCAGCAACAGGCGGTAATAATCATCGACATACGCGCTCATCAACTGCGCCGAGGCGAGATCTCCATGCAATAAAAACTGACTCGCACAGATGAAAGCGATTCCTTCACTCTGCTCAATACGGCCCTCCTGAAAAGCGTTTAATATCCACTCCAGTAATCCCTGCATCGACGAAAAATCGCGACTATTCTGATTAAAGGTTTCGTTAATCGCTAACCCCAGACTGACAACAGGTAACTGACTAAACCAGTCGCTATCAAAAGGTTCAAAACAGATGGTATACAGCGGGTTCTGGTGCTGAAAATCCACCTGAAACCGCTCCTCATATTCATTCAACAGACGATTCACCTGATCCTGTCTGGCGGCATAGAACTGCATCCGAATTTCACTCAAGCCCTGTCTCGCACTCAGCATATAAGGGTCACTCCAGCCTTCACCGAGCGGAAACTCCGCCCTGACCACCGTGCTCATCGACTCGAACTCACCCCTGACAAACAGCTGCCGGGATAAAATCTCAGCAATTCGCTGATGGATTGCAAAACGAGCCCCAAAGCCTTCCAGCAGTCCCTGTCGTGTCAATGTTTCCAGAATCTGTTTAAGCTTTTTTTGCGTATAAGGCTTTTTGCCAGCGTCCTTCATACCCAGTTTATTCAGACAGGCATATAGCCTGCTAACCGCAACCGGCTGATAAATAACTGCAAGCAGGCGTAGTAACTGCTGCTGATCAGGTTCGCATTGATCGAACAGTCTGGTTAACTGGATCATTGATAAGCTTTTTTGTGTTCCGGCCATAAGGTTCAATACAATGGAGTTTTGAAGGTAGCGGAATTTTACCTGAGCGCATTCAACAATGCAGTCTTAAACCTGTCTGACTTGATTCATGCTATACCTGACAGCGGACCTGAAAGCGTTTGACAGCCCGCCTTGAATCATCAATCCTTAGTAGCCGGCTACTTTAACCCTCGACCAATATAAATGGCCCCATGATTGAGCACGATACCCAGACCTTTTTTACCCCGCCCGAGTATTCTACACAGCTCTCTACGATCAACTCTGCGGCCTATAATCTGGCGCATATTCTGCTCCACAGAACAGAGTCTGATTATATTTTTGTACCCATCCGCAGCATGCAATATCTGGCGGTAATCGATGGCAACGATTTCTGGTTTATTGATAGCCTCGCTTATGCCGTGCGTGATAACGAAGGCGGGCGCATGATTACCGTTTCATGGCATACCGAAACTAGCAATGAGCGAGTTTCTCTGGAGCAGAATGTATCCCTCAGGGTGATTTTTTATGCGGGTGATATGCAACCCATACAGCGACGTCTGACTGGAGAATTTTATCAGGCCATGCAGCAGATGGATCAGCGTTATCGAGATCGCCAGATTCCTGCTGAGGGTGCCAGGATCATTGCATGGAAGCGTTAGTCACTCACTGGCAGCTCAAACTCGGCCAGTAGCGGGGTATGATCCGACAGTTTGCGCCAATACGGCCCCTTTAGTTGCTGAGTATCCAGCGCGGTTAAGCCACGGCTGTAGATTCGATCCATTTTCAGCAATGGCATCCACACCGGGAAGCTCTTCGCATAATGCCCATGCTGAGCCTTAAACACTTCGGTGATGCCCAGTTCATCCTGCATCAAGTGCCTTGCGCGTAACGTCCAGTCGTTAAAATCGCCGCCGATGAGCAATGGCTCATTCTCGGGGATGTGTGATTTTATGCGCCTGACCAGGGTTCTGAACTGTTTGCGTCGCTCGAATCCAAACAGGCCCAGATGCACACAGATCAGGTGCAGCGGCAAGGCGTAACCGGGGATCGTCACCTTAGCGTGCAACAGGCTGCGACTGGCCTGTTTAAACAGGGATACATTGATATTATCCCATTCGATAATCGGGTATTTGCTGAGGATGGCGTTACCATGATGACCCGCAGCGTAAACCGCATTCCTGGCATACGCATGAAAACTCCAGATACTGTCGGCAAGAAATTCAATCTGACTGTTTTGCGGCCAGTTACCTAACGTCTGTTGTAACTGTTGATGCTCCCCATAAACTTCCTGTAGAAATACGATATCGGCCGCTGTCTCAATCACCGCCTGTTTGATCTCATGCAACACAAAACGTCGATTACCCGCGCTGAAGCCTTTGTGAATATTGTAGGTTAAAACTTTTATCGTTTGCGCGGACATTATATTCTGTAGCGTATTAGAATCTGCCCTAGCATAGCAATTAAGCGACTTC
>JACNJF010000030.1:15873-18817 GCA_014382695.1 Gammaproteobacteria bacterium
TTCATGCTGGCGCTGTTATTCTCCGCCTTTACGGATCTGCTGGATGGCTTTCTGGCGCGCAGCCTGAACCAGATTACCAAACTGGGCGCACGCCTGGACAGCTGGGGAGATTTCACCATTTACAGCAGCATGACGATCTGCGCCGTGATTCTGTGGCCACAGATCGTGATGCAGGAAATCGTGTATTTTTCGCTCATCGTTGGCAGCATCTGCGTACCGGTTATCATCGGTCTGATCAAGTTTAACAGCCTCACCAGTTACCATACCTGGAGCGTAAAATTTGCCGTGGCATGCACATTTCTGGCCTACCTTTTATTATTTTCCGGGATCGCCGAATGGCCATTCAGAGTCGCCGCTATAATCGGTCTGGTTGCCGGGCTGGAGGAAATCCTGATCACACTGACTCTTAAGCGGCCACAGGTCGATGTGCGCTCAATCTGGTCGGTTATCAAAAAGCATGAGCATCGAATATAAACCAGCGGGTTAGCGCTATTTCTGGCCTGCCGATTTAACGCCTTTATTTTCGCTGATTGCGCTCATAGGTCGGCTGATCGTACTCGTTGTAATCAATCGACTGATCCTGCCAGAGCACTGGCTGTGCATGCTTTCTATCTTCAATCGTCTTGCCGTAAACATCAAAATGCAGTTCCTGCATTAATCTGGATAGCTCCTGAGTAGAAGCCAGCCCGAGAAATACACCAGCCTGCATAAACCCTTCAAGCCGGTGCCGTTGCGAGGAGGGTACCCGGTAGCCATCTCTGGATGCAGCAAAAATATGCTCCAGTCGGTGCTTTACTTCTGCCAGGTATTGTTCCCGCTTCATACGCTTTCTACTGCTAACGGGGGTACAGTAAAAACCACTGATGAAGGTGTGATTGCTGGGAGTGAATTATTTTTCATGGCGTTAACTGTGCGCGCATTTCTGAAGCTTTTCAAGCGCTGGATCGCTGGCCATGTCTAGCGCTATGGATGCTCCGCAATATGCTGGCAGCGACTGATTCATTTGAGCTTTTCCATCTGGAATTGAAACCTCTTTACTAAACATACTGAATTTTGACTTACATCAAAACGGGCTCGATTAACCATTTATCTGGCTATTATTCGATAAATTTTAAGGTCTAAATATGCAGGGAAAGTGTACTGAGACTCATGCTATAAAGGTGCACGCTGATATGGATTTATATCCCTATTGTGCATAGGCTCTTTTGCATTGTTTTTCCTTATTTAGATGAGTCAGCCAGTACTGGCCAGCTGCACTGTCCCTCGATCGAATGTGCTAAAAATTTAGAGGAGGACATTGCAATGAAATTATTCTCAACATTCAAAAGCAGTCTATCCCTGGTGTTCATAGCGCTGCTATTAACAAGCTGTGGTGGTGGCGGCGGAAGCAGCTCCAGCGACCCGGGCAATACTACAGGCGGCAGTTTTCTGCCCCTGCCGGAAACCATGTTTATGATACTCGATAGCGCGGAAAAACCTCTGGAGTACGCTCTGGTGGGGGGTGAGCTGTCCGATAGTACGGGTGTAGCTTCAGGGTCTGTACAAAAAACCGCTTCCGGCTGGGTCGCTGTTTCTGCTCCGGGTTATGCCGATGGGTATACCCGTCCTGCATTTCTGCCCAGTCTGATTCAGTCCGATTTATATATCGCGCTATTGAGCGCTTTTCAGGACATGGCGAGGATTAACGCCGGACAGCAGATCACATTAAATGCGCAAAACAATATCCTGTTGACGCTTGATTCAAGTCTGCTTAGCAAACTACCGGCCCTGGTTGGCGTCACCGAAATCAACCCGAACACGATTGGCCCGCTGTTTGAAAACCTGAATCCGTTACAGGCGTTAAACCTACAGGCTGCGTTTGCCGTTCAGGCCGTTGATATATCCATGAAAAATATCGAGATGGCTCCCGGCCAGACACTGACGGTCACCCTGATCGACGGTCTCGGTCAGACACTGCCTCCTGTACTTGCCTATTTTGATCCGGACTCGGGGCTCTGGCAGGTCATCGTAAACGCCTGTTCCCGGGTTGAGAATAATAAACTGAGTTGCGTCGTCGATCGCTTTTCACCGTTGTTCGGTCTTTTCACAGCAGAACCGGTGAACTATCTGACATTTCAGTCTTCCGGGGTAAGCGCCACCGACTCAACGATGGCATATCGGCTCGCCGAAAACAGCTACAGTAGTGATTCGATTATTGCTTACAACCGTGTCCGCTCACGCCTGAAGCAGATGGAAAATGAAGGTAATTTTGACATCGATGATCCCGCGTTAAAACAGGCCCTGAGCGACCTGGCCAAAGCCGCCTCCGATTACGCCAACACTAACCGGAATGAACAGGGCAAGTCTGCGTTGATGGCCGTCGCAGAGGCGGCCATGCTGCAGGGTAATGATGCCGTAGCCAACGATGCCATCAACAAGGCGAAGGATATCGCGAATGAAATGGGCGAGAAGCTACTCAACGAAGACTGCTCACGCTACCGCGAGATTTTACACGTGGCCGAGCAAAACCTGTTACTCGGTAATGACGGAATGGCTGGGCAACTGGAAAGCAAACTGGCCAACGAGTTATCCCGTTGTGATGTATGGACCGGCAAGATCACCTACTGGATGAGAGTGGCCGATCCTCATCCTGCGTTGAGCGCACTGTCGCTGGCATCCGGTGGCGGTCTATGGACAGAACAGCATGCCGTCCGAATAACAACCGACCCCAGAACGTTTGAATCACACGGCGAAGATACCCTGCAAATCAATTTTTCCAGTGTTAAATATGAAAACAATAATCTGGACTGCGAACAGAGTATCAACTTTGATGCAGGCGGACAGGTCATACTCGAATTCGATGGCAGTTACGACGGCCTTGCCTTTGCGATGGGCAATGTCGCACTGGCGGGAGGCTCTTCCCCGGTCTCAGTTAATCAGCGACAGGTCATGGAAGGCAAGGATG
>JACNJF010000032.1 GCA_014382695.1 Gammaproteobacteria bacterium
TATTATGATTTAGCTAAAATTATCGAGGAGGAAACATCATGAAGAACAGGTTAAAGGTGACGCTGCTACTGAGCGGACTTTTCTTTGTGACTTTTTTGGGTAAGGTCTCGGCGCATGACGCTGTTGCTATGGAGGAATTAAAACAACAGCTTCAGTTATTACAGGCTCAGGTTAATGCGTTACAAAACCTGGCAAATGTTGTTAAAATTGATGGCCCCATAGTCACTCTTCAGTCGAATAATGAAATTATAATCCAGGCGAATACGATAAAGCTTAAGGCGAATAATATTCTGGATATGTCTGCAAGCGTAACCAATATAAAGGGGAATGGAGTAACCAATATATCAGGCGGTTCCGTCAACCTGGACTCTTCACTCATCCGGCTTAATAAGGGTAATAAACCCGTCGTTCGCGTTGGTAGTAAAACGGTCGGGAATCAAATTACCCAAACAGTAATCGATGGTAGCCCCACTATTCTGGTACCTTAGTTTTCAACACGTATCTTTTAGCTGGTTTTGTATCTAAGAGTCAGGTCGCTTCGCGATTTCACCACAGGCGGAGTGTAGGCTGGGCTTGATTACCCGTTAACCCACAACCTCGTGTTTACTTTCTATACACTGCGCGCAGGATAATAATCAGGAAGATGATGCCCCCGATAATGGCGACCAGGCCGCCCAGGCCCATCAGGCCCATGCCGGCTTTTTGTGCCAGAGTGTCGAGTCCCTGTGCGGCACCAGCCGTTTTTCGTTGTACGCCGTAACCACCCGACCAGGCCAGTCCGATGATGTGCATCATCTGTCCAGTGGCATAGATCATTGGCTGATAGGTGGCCAGCTTTCCACTGGGTGCCTGATAGCCAAATACCGGTAGCAGTAGGTAAGACATCCCCATAAACGCCAGCGTCACGCCCACGATAGAACCATGATAATGGGCTGGAATCACCACATTTACGCCACTGATCATGAAGCCCAGTATCCCGCCGCTGGCAAACAGTACAACCGAACTGATAAAGGCGCTGCGTAACGGCCTGTGGATAGCTTCAGAGCTGCTACGAACAAAGATATTGGCGGCTAATAACAGGCCGAGAGGAACAGCGGTCAGTCCGCCAAAACGCATCAGTTCGGTAAAGTACATCCGATGTTCTGGCGACAGGATGGAGCTGTTCAGATAGATGAATGGAACCGCCAGTACCGGAGCAAAGCATAGGACAAACAGGGCGCTGTATTGCACAGGATTAACGCGAGTCCGGATACCGCTGGCCTGGCTTAACCAGAGCCAGGAAACCAGCAGCAACAGGGTATGTGAAAACTGCAGGGTATGACCACTGCCCCAGAATAAAAACTCGAAGTAACTATGAGGGTCATCCATAGCCGGTAAACCGAGATAGGAAAACAGCTGTGCCAGCAGGGTAAAGATCAGCGTGATGACACTCAGAAAAATCGCGCTACGGATAACTCCCTGCGGCTGCGCGATATCGGGCAGGGTATTCATCAGCAGGGAGCGCAACGATAAAATCACCATCGACAGGCCAACCAGCAGCAGGCCGGTTAGAAACAGGGGATCATTCAATACCGGGATATAGTTATTGATGACGGGATGCGCCTGACCGGAGAAAGGTGTGATGATAATCAGCAGCGTACCCGCAAGTGTTAATGCGAGTGCCAGATTATCAATGTGGGTGGCGGGTTTCTGATTATTCAGGCTCCAGAACATGGCGCTAAAAGACAGGAACCAGATCAGTACCGAGAGATCAACATGCACCACCAGTGCGGTGCGAAAAAAATCTATCCAGGGGATGAAGTTAGACACCGCAGGGGTTCTGGACAATACCAGCAACAGCGAGAAAATTCCCGACGCGATGAGTGAGAATACGCCGAGAAAAAACCAGCGTCTGGAAGTACGGATTTGCTCGGCAGAAAACTGCTCTAATTGAAAGGTATTCAAGAGGGTCGTTGTTTTAATGGTTATCAGTTTTTATAACCGGCAGCAAAATGCTGCCGGCTTTACACGGAGCAGGGCTTAAAAATGGGTTTTAATCTGCTTAAATGCATTTTTCTCGATCTGACGGATACGCTCTGCAGAAACGCCAAATTCATCGGCCAGCTCATGCAGGGTAGCCTTGTTATCGGTTAACCAGCGTCGACTAACGATTTGGCGACTTCTGTCATCCAGCTGTTCCAGTGCCTGTTCCAGGTTCTGGGTCATATTCTCTTCACGGTCACTTTGCTCCAGCAGTAAATCCGGAGTTGGGCGCGTCGAGGCCAGTGTAAATGCCGGGGATTGATAGGCCGTTTCATCATCGTCATCGTCACTGGCATCGAATGACATATCGTAGTTATTCAGGCGACTTTCCATCTCCAGTACGTTGTCGGTCGTTACCCCCAGTGTTTCGGCGACTTCGACCACTTCATCGTATTTAAACCAGCCCAGACGTTTTTTCTGGCTGCGCAGTTTGAAGAACAGTTTGCGTTGAGCTTTAGTGGTCGCAATCTTGACGATGCGCCAGTTCTTCAGGATGAACTCGTGAATTTCAGCTTTAATCCAGTGCACAGCAAAGGATACCAGGCGCACACCGACATTCGGATCAAAACGTTTTACCGCTTTCATCAGGCCGATATTGCCTTCCTGAATCAGATCGGCGAGTGCCAGTCCGTATCCGGAATAGTTGTTGGCAATCTTGATTACGAATCTCAGATGCGGAAGAATCAGTTGCTGAGCGGCATTGATATCACCGGATTCATGCAGTTTTCTGGCATAAGCCTGTTCTTCTTCCAGCGTTAGTACTGGAATTCTATGTGCCGCAGAGATATAGGCTTCAAGGCTGGATGGAGAGCCTGTCAATGCTGGCAGGTGATTCATTGAAGCGACAAGTTGTGTACCCATAAAGTCCTCTTGAATTTAATTAGCACTCAGCTAATTGGAGTGCCAGTATTAGAGCATAGATACCTGGTAAAGTTCAATAGGGGTTCGCCAGCAGCGGGTAGTTCAGGGTTGCAGGGCTTCGTTCTGGCGTTTGATATTGACCAGGTTGAGCAGTCTTTCCACCAGAACACTTTCGCTCACCGGTTTGGTAATAAAGTCGTTGGTGCCTGCTCCAAAAATACCGGTAAAGTCGGTTCTTTCATCCTCGCTCGGTTCTACCGTCATCAGCAGGATGGGCAGGGTCAGATAATCGAGCTTGAGGTCGCTACGGATGGTCTTGATTAAGTTGAAGCCGCTCATATCAGGATTCAGGGTTAAATCGGTGATGAGCGCATCGTAGCTACAGTGCCGGTTGGTAGAAAAGTCTAGTTTTAGTTCGGCGATAGCGGATGCGCCATCTTTGAAATGAGTCAGCTCGAAGTTGTTTTTGAGCAGGATCGAGGTGGTGATCGCAGCGGAAGTTGCACTGGGGTCGATATACATTAATTTAGCGGCAATCTCGTTATCTTTATCCAGAAAATCACAGATAAAATTGACCAGTGCACGATGCCCTTCAGCCTTGTCAAAATAGGCCGTGACGGCGGCCATCTCAGTATTGTCGATATCGATCATCTGCGGCTGGCTATCACCGGAAACGACAAATATTGGGGTGTCACGATTTTTTTGCTGTTTGCGGATTTCTGCGATCAGGGCATAACCCTCCATATCCGGCAGTGACAGGCCTGTGGTAATGACCCCAAACTCAAAGCGTTTCGTGGCCGTGATGGCTTCTCTGGCGCTACCGCAGGCAATAACATCGATATCCGGTAAGCGGGTCATCAGTTCCTTGAATAGAATGCTGCGGGCTGAGTCCGATGAATCGATGATCAATAGGCGTTTTTTTAATAGCATGGTCTTTATTTCGGTTCTATTTCATTTAAATGTCGAGCTACGGCCAGCCATGAACCGGCAAGCCCAAGCAGAGTACTGCAACAGATGATGATTAGAAAGTCACTGAAGCTGAAGCTAATAATCGTAAATTGAGACTGGTAGAGCAGGTTGAGTGAATCAAACGGACCGCTTAGGACCAGAATGCTGAGTTCTATAATGAGCCAGGATAACAGACCTCCGAACAGGCCATACCACACGCCGCTGTATAAAAAAGGGCGGCGGATGAAGGCATTGGTAGCGCCAATTAACTTGGTAACAACGATTTCCTGATAACGATTCTGGATGTCAAGACGGATAGTATTGCCGATGATGAGGAGTACCGCGAAGCTGAATAGCAGGCTGATGATGATGACCGAGCGTTTGGCAATCTCGACGATGGTAAACAGTTTTTCCAGCCATTCCGTGTCCAGTTTTGCGATATCGACTTCGGCCAGTGACTCCAGCTTGGACAGCAGGGTTTTGATCGCCAGCGTATCCAGTTGGCTGGCCGGAGAAACGATGATGGTATGCGGTAGTGGATTATCCTTAACATGATCCAGACTTTTACCGAATCCGGAAGATTGTTTGAACTCGGTTAGCGCCTGTGTGCGTGAAATAAACTGGGTAGTTGCAATATCCGGGCGTTGTTGCAGCTGGGTATTGAATTGCAGTGCATTCTCCAGACTAAGCTTCATATCCAGAAAAAGGCTGATCTGAGTGCTCGAGCGTAAGTCTCCCGAGATGGTCTGAATATTTTTCAACAGCAGATAAAAGCCGCTCGGCAAGGTCAGTGTGATAGCGATGACGGCTACGGTCATCAGGGTGGCGGAGGGGCTGCGGTAAGCCTTGCCCAGGCTGAATACGAGTGACTGCAGGTGATGCATGAGCCAGGCCGTAAAGCGGCTAAGCGCATTCGGCCGGTGCTGGTGTGTATTATCAGACATCCACCGGCTCCAGATCGTTATGAATGATTTTGCCTCTATTCAGCGTGACCACCGGTTTCTGTAGCTCCTCGATCAGGCTCAGATCATGGCTGGCGACCAGCACGGTCACTCCGACCTGATGGAAATCGATGAATATCTGCATAATCTCGCGTGAGAGTACCGGATCAAGATTACCGGTAGGCTCATCCGCCAGTAGCAGCATCGGTTTATGCACTACCGCACGGGCTATGCCTACCCGTTGCTGTTCACCACCGGACAGGGTGATTGGCAGCGACTTTTCCTTGTGCAGTAAGCCGACTTTATCCAGTGCCGCGCGGGTGCGCCGAGCAATTTCAGTATGGTGGTAGCCCTGAATGATCAGCGGCAGAGCCACATTATCAAACACGGTACGGTCGAATAGCAGTTGGTGATCCTGAAAGATAAAACCGATATTACGCCGGATGTAGGGAATTCGTGAGTTGGGCAGATTGTTGAGGTTGATCTGATTCAGTATGGCCTGACCGCGAGTCGGTTTTTCAATCAGTGAAATGATTTTTAACAGGGTGCTTTTACCGGCTCCAGAGTGACCGGTCAAAAAGGCCATTTCTCCTGCCTGCAGGTTCAGCGAGACATTGTTTAACGCTTCATACCCGCCCGGGTAGCGTTTGGTAATGTTATGAAACTGAATCATGGGTGATGTTGGTTACGTTATCCAGGTTGTTATTAGTGGTGATCCGAACCATTCTGTTGTCGGATCCCGCGTAACTATAGTTGATAAAAAATCGAAAAGCTGATTTTGTCCTGGTTCATCTTGCATGACGGCTCAATCTCGATCCAGTAATGCCTTGATGAATTCTTTAGCATCGAATACGCGTAGATCCTGAGCCGTTTCACCGACGCCGATATAGCGGATTGGCAGCTTCATCTGCTGCGCCAGACTGAACACTATACCGCCTTTTGCAGTGCCATCCAGTTTGGTCAGGGTAATGCCTGAAACCTGTAGAGTCTGATGAAAGCTTTTAGCCTGTGCCAGTGCGTTCTGGCCGGTGCCTGCATCGAGCACCAGCATGGTTTCATGCGGTGCAGAGGGATCCAGTTTTTTCATCACGCGGGTAATTTTTTCCAGTTCAGCCATCAGGTTGTTCTGGGTATGCAGGCGACCTGCAGTATCGGCAATCAGTACGTCGATACGGCGAGACTGGGCCGATTTGAGCGCATCAAAAATCACCGATGCCGAATCGGCTCCGCTACCCTGGCTGATAACCGGGATATCGAGTCGGTTACCCCAGCTCTGCAGCTGTTCTACCGCAGCTGCACGAAAGGTATCGCCGGCTGCCAGCATCACGCTCAGGCCCTGCTGCTTAAACTGCTGAGCGAGCTTACCGATGGTAGTCGTTTTACCGGCACCGTTGATACCACTCATCAGGATCACAAAGGGTTTTTTCTGCGTGTCAATCACCAGCGGTTGGTTGCATACGCTGAGAATATCGTTCATGGCTGATTCTAGCGCGGCGAATACCGAACTCTCATCTTTTAACTGTTTACGCGCCAGTGCGGCCGTCAGACTGGTGGTGATCTGGCGTGTGGCCTCGATCCCGACATCCGACATCAGCAGCTGATCCTCCAGCTGTTCCAGCAAATCTTCATCGATCTGCTTCTTACCCAGGAAAATGCTTGAAATCCCGCTGGTTAGGCTGGAACGGGTCTTACTAAGTTTATTTTTGAGGCTGCTGAAGATGCCCGGTTTTGGTTCTTTTTCGATGTTGCCATCAGTTTTATTTTTTATGAAACTGAACATATATTTGTGTGTCTTATCGAGGACCGAGGCATTATGCTACCAGAAAGTAACTGTTTAAAAATGACTGGATTTAAAGAAATGAAAAAAAACCTGATACTTTTAATAATATTATTGATGGCCCTGCCGCTGCAGGCCAAAACCGTTGAAACCGTACTCGATAACGGCATGAAAATTATTGTGCGGGAAGATCATCGGGCTCCCGTCGTGGCATCCCAGGTCTGGTACCGGATCGGTTCCAATTATGAATACGATGGCATCACCGGCGTGTCGCATGTGCTGGAACATATGATGTTCAAGGGCACCAAAAGCCTTAAGCCTGGCGAATTCTCCGAAATAATTGCCGCCAATGGCGGTACCGATAACGCCTTTACCTTCCATGATTTTACCGGTTATCACCAGAAAATCGCGAGTGATCGGCTGGAGATTTGCCTGAAGCTGGAAGCCGATCGCATGCGTAATGTGATTTTTCTGCAGCAGGAGTTTGATAAAGAAGTCGCCGTGGTACGCGAAGAGCGGCGCATGCGGGTCGACAACAAGCCGCGCTCGCAACTGTTTGAACAGTTTTATGCGACCGCTTTTCTGAGTAGCCCGAAACGCATTCCGGTGATTGGCTGGATGGGTGATCTGGAAAATATGGAAATGCAGGATGCGGCGGACTGGTACAAGCTATGGTATGCGCCCAACAATGCCACACTGGTGGTAGTGGGTGATGTGCAGAGCGATGAAGTGATCCGTCTGGCAAAAAAGTATTTTTCCGAACTGAAACCGTCCATCATCAAGCCGCCCAAGCTGCGGCCTGAGATTCCACAGATGGGGGAAAGACGCATCAATCTGGTTGGGCAGACGGCCAGTCCCTACCTGATCATGGGTTATAAGACGCCAGTGTTAACGGCCGATAAAGAATCCATCAAAGATGTTTACGCGCTGGATGTACTGGGCGCCATTCTGGACGGTGGCAACAGTGCTCGTATTGCACGCAATATGCTACGTGGAGATGAAATTGCGGTAGAAGCCGGTACCTCCTACGATCCTTTCGATCGTCTGGCCGGCCTGTTTCTGTTTGCGGGCACACCCAACAAAGGGGTAAGCCCGGAACAGCTGGAAAAGGCGTTTATCAAGGAAATTAAAGAATTACAGACCAGTCCGGTGTCCGTGCAGGAGCTGGCGCGGGTCAAGGCGCAGGTGATTGCCAGTAAGGTGTTTGAACGAGACTCGATGTTTTATACCGGTATGCAGATCGGTATGCTGGATAGTGCCGGGCATGACTGGCGTTTGATGGATCATTACGTCGATGATATCCGCAATATAACTGCCGCCGACATACAACGGGTGGCCAAGCAGTACTTTGACCCTGATCAGTTAACCGTCGCCACGCTTTGGCCGCAGCAGGACAGCAAATGAGTATTCCGATGAAAAGAATTGTTTTAAGCCTACTGTTGTTAGTGATCTCCCAAACTGCTCTGGCACTCGATATTCAGTCGTGGGATACCGCGAATGGGGTCAAGGTACTGTTTGTCGAAAGCCATGACCTGCCGATGATCGATGTGCGCCTGGCATTTAAGGCCGGTAGTTCACGGGATGGTGAAAAGTTTGGTATTTCGAGTCTGGTGAATGGACTCCTGGTGGAAGGCTCTGGCGCACACACTGCAGAAAATATCGCTAACCAGTTTGAATCGGTCGGTGCCGAACTGGGGCATGATTCCCTGCGCGATATGGCATGGGTCAGCTTACGCAGTCTGTCCGAAACAACGCTGTGGGAAAGTGTGGTCGATCTGTTTGCTCAGGTTGCGGCACAGCCATCGTTTCCACAGGATGCCATCGACAGAGATCGACAGGCGATGCTGATCAGTCTGTCCAACCGTAAAAAAGAAATCGGCGATGTGGCAGAGGATGCTTTTTATCAGAACCTGTATGAAGGTCATGCCTACGAAGTGGGCAAGCATGGCACCGCCAGTACCTTACAGGCCTTATCGCGTCAGGATCTGGTTAAGTTCCATGCCGATTACTATGTCGGCAGCAATGCCACTCTGGCGGTGGTGGGGGATCTGACGCTGGCACAGGCGAAACGTTATGCGGAGCAGTTAACCCGCTATCTGAAGCCCGGTCAACCGGCTACACCGATTCCGCCCGCGCTGATGGCTGAACACGGGAAAACCGTGAATATTGAGTTTAAAACCACTCAGTCGCACATCATGCAGGGATTACCAGTATTGTCGCGCAATGATCCTGATTACTATGCGCTGTACCTGGGCAATCATATTCTCGGTGGGAGTGGTTTCAGTTCGCGCCTGATGCAGGAGATACGTGAAAACCGTGGCCTGAGCTATAGCGTTTATAGTTACTTTGTACCGATGGAAACCAGCGGCCCATTCCAGATGGCGTTACAAACCAGTAACAATCAGGTCGAGCAGGCCGCCCAGTTACTGCAGCAGATGCTGGTTGATTTTATTGCCGATGGCCCGAAAGCGTCAGAGATTGAGCATGCCAAAAAGAATATCACCGGTGGTTTTCCGTTAAAAATCGACAGCAATAAGAAAATTGTCGAGTACCTGTCGCTAATCGGGTTCTATGATCTGGCGCTGGATTACCTGGACCGCTTCAATGCCAACATTCTGGCCGTCACTGCCGAAGATATTAAAGATGCCTTCAAGCGCCGGGTAAAACCGGATCAGATTATCCGCGTAATCGTGGGAGAGCCCTCATAGCGCAGAAGTCATCCGCCAGATCCAGAGTCGCACAGATCAGGATCATAGCTGGCCTGTGGCGCGGCAGTCGTATACCGGTACTGGACAGCGCTGGCCTGAGACCTACGCCTGATCGTATCCGCGAAACCCTGTTTAACTGGCTGGGAACGCAGATAAGAGCTGCGCGGGTTCTGGATTGTTTTGCCGGAGCCGGCGGACTGGGGCTGGAAGCCGCTTCACGCGAAGCCGCCAGTGTCACTCTGGTCGAAAAAGATCGGGCGGTGGCGATGCATCTGCAACGTCAGTGTGAACGCCTGAAGTCAACCAGCACCCAGATCGTCAACGCCGATATACGATCTTTCCTGGGTAAAACGCAGGCTTGCTATGATGTGGTATTTATCGATCCGCCCTACGCCTTACCCGAATTGCGTAGCGAAGTGCTGGCCAGCCTGATTCAACACGGCTTATTGTGTCCACAGGCGTTGATCTATATCGAGTGGCCACTCGATCAGGAAATGCAGCTGAACCATCCTGATCTCAGCTGGGTGAAGCAAAAAACTGCCGGCAATGTTTGCTACGCTATAGCGCAATGGGGAGATTGCCGTTAAAATCCCCTCTCTTTATTTTGAGGTGGACCTGTTTTGGGCGCTGATGTCATTGCTATTTATCCGGGTACTTTCGATCCGGTAACCTGTGGTCATACCGACATCTGTCGACGGGCACTTAAAATGTTTGATCATGTTGTGGTCGGGGTGGCGGATAATCCTCAGAAAAATCCGTTTTTCAATCTGCAGGAACGGATTGAAATGCTGGAAATCGTATTTAAGAAAGAGCCAAGAATCTCGGTTAGGCCTTTTTCCGGATTGCTGATCGATTTTGCGCGAGACTGTGATTCTGAGATTATTCTACGTGGACTTCGCGCAATATCCGATTTTGAATACGAGGTGCAACTGGCGGGGATGAACCGCTCACTGGCACCTTCTGTCGAAACCGTATTTTTAACCGCAGCGGAGAAGTTCGCTTTCGTATCTTCCAGTCTGGTACGTGAAATTGCTCGCCTGCGGGGTGATGTGTCGAGTTTTATTCATCCCGAAATACATCAACGATTAACTGACAAACTTAACAAGCAACAGGAGTAAATAATGGCTTTGATTATCACTGATGAGTGTATTAACTGTGATGTCTGTGAACCCGAATGTCCGAACGATGCGATTTCTCCGGGTGATGAAATCTATGTGATCGACCCGGATAAATGTACCGAGTGTGTAGGCCATTATGAAACTTCACAATGTGTCGAAGTCTGTCCGGTAGACTGTATTCCGCATGACCCCGCGCATGTAGAAACAGAAGATCAGTTGATGGAAAAATATCATTATCTGACCGGTAAGTAATTGACCGACTTGAACAAGCCTGCTCAGGGAGCCAGATTCCTCTGAGCGGGATATCCAGCATATAACTGACTTTGTCCTTTTCTCACGGTTTTAACCCTCAGTGTCGATGAACGCAGTGATTGCGTTTTAAGGCGTATTAACCGGCCAGCAGAAATACCAGCGCCCCAGAAAGCAGCAGGATTAACGCCAGTCCGCCGAGTACCGAAATCAGCAGCCATTTTTCCACAAAACTGTTCACGACCGCCTGCTCCGGATCACCCTCAGCATACATAACGGTCACCTGTTGGCCGACTTTATAGGCTGGTGGCGTTGACGCTATACCGCGCAACTGATGTTTGGCTCCGCTGCTATCAACAAACTCAATCAGCGGGGCGAAGGCGTTTCCACTAAACATATTCTGTTCCTGACGGAAGCTTAGGTTATCATCCGACGAGTCGCTGACAAATACTCCCGAGCCAGCATTGATCATTTTCAGCACCGTTCCACGGGTTTTTTTAAAGCTTTTAAAGCGGGCTGAATTTTTAATAAAAATGCGCACTGAAATCAGGCTGAGAACGATACCGCAAACGAGCAGAACGCTTGCTATAAAGTTGGCTGTATCCATTTTTATACCCTCTACATGTTCAGAAAATAGTGTCAGCAGCCAATTTTGGAAAAACTATCTTCAGGATGGTTCAGAAATCTTCAGGTAATGCTTTAACAGTCCGGTGGTGGATGGATCATGGCCTTCCACGTTCAGACCATGAATCAGATCGCGCTGCAGATGGCTGGCCAGTTCCTTACCCAGTTCCACCCCCCATTGATCAAAGGAATTGATATTCCAGATCACGCCCTGTACAAAAATTTTGTGTTCGTACATTGCCAGTAAGGCACCGAAGTTATGTGGTGTCAGTTTATTGATCAGCAACGTGTTTGACGGGGTATTGCCGCGGAAGGTACGGTAGCGCGCAATCAGTTGCTGATGATCGTAATCCGGGCTGTCCGGTGACAGGGATTCCAGCACTTCGTCCAGATTACGTCCTTTCATCAGGGCTTCAGACTGGGCAATCAGATTGGAGAACAGCAGTGACTGATGGTCTCTGAGTGGATAATGGGTGTTGATCGAGGCGATAAAGTCGACCGGCACCACGGTGTCGCTCTGATGCAGGAACTGGAAAAAGGCATGCTGCCCGTTCGAGCCTGTTTCACCCCAGATGATCGGGCCTGTGGCATAGTTGGCGCTGGCCCCATTACGCTTGATATGCTTGCCGTTGGATTCCATGTCGAGCTGTTGCAGGTAACTGGGTAACAGGTGCAGCAGGCTGTCGTAGGGGAGGATAGCCTGGGTGTTATAGTCGAAAAAATTGCGATACCAGATGCCGAGCAGGGCCAGGATCACCGGAATATTGTGACGAAAATCGGCTTCAAAGAAATGCTTGTCCATCTCATGTGCGCCAGCCAGTATCGAACGGAAATTATCCATCCCGATGGTGAGCGCAATGGATAGGCCAATACTGGACCAGAGTGAGTAGCGGCCGCCTACCCAGTCCCACATGCGGAAGATATTATCGGCCGCAATACCGAATTCGGTGGCCTTCTGCACATTGCTCGACAGCGCCACGAAGTGGTGCTGGATGTGCTCATGCTCCACGGCTTTTTCGAGGAACCATTCACGCGCCGTTTGTGCCTCATAGATGGTCTCCAGGGTGGCGAACGACTTGGAGGCAATAATGAATAAGGTGGTTTCCGGATCCATCCCTTCCAGCGTCAATGCCAGCTGAGCACCATCCAGATTGGAGACAAAATGCATCTCCACTTTTTTCAGCCAGTAGGGGCGCAGAGACTGGGTTGCCAGATAGGGGCCAAGGTCAGAACCACCGATGCCTATATTCACTACCTGGGTGATTTTCCTGCCGCTATAGCCACGCCATTCACCTTCATGAATTTTTTTCACGAACTGTTCCATCTTGTTCAGTTCCTGCTGAATTTCCGGCACCACATTACGTCCATCCGTGATCATTTCCTGGTCGGCAGGCGCTCTCAGCGCAATATGAAAAACCGAACGGCGTTCCGTGTGATTGATATTATGACCGGCTTTCATCTGATTCATCCACGCCGGTAGATGGCAACTGTCGGCGAGTTTAATCAGTTCTTTAAGAGCTTTTTCATCGATCCGGTTTTTGGAGAAATCGAGCAGGAATTCACCCTGCTGAATGGAGCATTGTTTGAACCGGCTGGGATTGTTATTGAACAGCTCAATGATGTTGATTTTTTCCAGTCTTTTCTTGTGTTCCTGAAGATTTTTCCAGACGGTTTTTTTTTCGAGCGGGAGAGCCTGTTCCATAGTATTTAATCTGTTGCTGATACCGCGCTGATTTTACTACAGAACGTCGGTGTATTTAACGATTTAGATCATTATGCGGTTAGTTTGCGATAGACATAGGCAAATTTTATACGGCAGTTTATGGATGTCATCGATCACGATATAACTGGCGTGAGCATACATGTGAGGCTGGAAATCGCGTGCCTCTTCATCGATCGTTTTTACGATGAGCCTTGCGCGTGCAGTCCCATTCGTCGTAGAGAAAAGCACCTTTTTCATGGTCGCTACCTCTCCAGACTTCATCCAGCTCCAGTTCGTACCTGAAGCCCTGCGGCATATCCGGTGTTGAAGGCAGCATCAGGCACGTCTTACACAGGCGTCAAAGATTTGTATTAAAGCAGTGTTTGGAACGGGATTTTGGCAAAAGGCTGTGGGCTTTTGGGATACCCGATCAATTGCAACAAGATATTGATCGGGTATGTTATGACAGGATGGATCTGTGTTCAGGTCTGGAATTTACCGCTGCGTAAGCGTTGCGCTTCCATCATTTCCAGCTCGCGTGAACCGGACACGACCACATCCGGATCGGGAGCAAAGTCGAGCATAGAGTCAGTTCGGTCATAGGGTACCGAATTGAGTATTACCTTGATCGCATTCAGTCTGGCCAGATGTTTGTTATTGGAACGGATGATTTTCCACGGTGCATGCGTGGTATGAGTCTTGCGCAGCATCTGATATTTCACATTGGTGAATTCATCCCAGCGTTCCTGAGCCTGCACGTCAACCTCGCTTAATTTCCACTGCCGTAAAGGATCTGTCTTGCGTCGTTCAAAGCGGCGTTCCTGCTCTTCTTTGGTGACACTGAAATAAAGTTTGACCAATATAGTACCCTGACGGATCAGGTCTTTTTCAAAACCGGTAACGCCCCGAATAAAATTTTTGTATTCTTCATCGGTACAGAAACCGAATACCGGTTCTACCATCGCACGGTTGTACCAGCTGCGGTCAAACAAAACCACTTCCCCGCCGCGTGGAAACTGGCGTACATACTTCTGAAAAAACCATTCGGTTTTTTCGTACTCGGTCGGTTTGCCGAGCGCAACGACACGGTAGTGCTTTTCATTCATATAACGTGAAACGCGTCGAATGGTTCCGCCTTTGCCGGCGGCATCCCTTCCTTCAAACAGGATGATCATGCGATTCTTGGTTTTTTCCAGGTACTGCTGCATTTTGATCAGCTCGGCCTGAAACGGTTTAAGTTCCTCTTCACGCTGGTATTTCCGGTAGGCTTTAGTTTTATCTGCTTTACGTAACTGCTTTGCATCATCCGTTTCAATATCGGGGCTTTCGTTGACCAGTGATGCGTCAATGGATGGACTGGACGGGTTACTGGACTGCTCATTACTCATCGGCGGGGTCTCCTTCATCAAGGGTGAAGCGACATTTGCGTTCTGGCATTTGCCGGTTTCAGGGTTAGACAATATTGTTCATATCATAGGCCGTTAACAGGCTACTTGCTGCGCTTTTATAGCTCAGCTTGATACAGGTCATGCAATCGGATTTGTTGCTTGATTCAAGGGTAATCTCACGGGTAGGTATCCGGAATAAAGGTCTGGTCGGTTAAAGGTGGCCGCACATAACCGACACCTTCTTCCCTTTCCGGTAAAGTGATAATTTCCGGTGTCAGATCCTCGTAAGGAATCAGGCTTAACAGATGCGAGATACAGTTAAGACGTGCATATTTCTTGTTGTCTGATTTGACTACGTACCAGGGTGCCTGCTTGATATCGGTGTGGGCAAACATCTGGTCTTTGGCTTTTGAGTATTCGACCCAGCGCTTGCGCGATTCCAGATCCATCGGGCTTAATTTCCAGCGTTTATGCGGCTCTTTCAGGCGGCTCTGGAAGCGATGTTCCTGCTCATCGTCAGATACCGAAAACCAGTACTTGATCAGGATAATGCCGGAGCGTACCAGCATGCGTTCAAACTCCGGGCAGGAACGCAGGAATTCCTGATACTCTTCTTCGCTACAGAACCCCATCACTTTCTCTACCCCTGCGCGGTTATACCAGCTGCGGTCGAACAGCACCATTTCACCGGCAGCCGGTAACTGAGCGACATAGCGCTGGAAATACCACTGGGTTTTTTCACGTTCGGTGGGCGCCGGCAGCGCGGCGATACGACAGATGCGTGGATTTAGATGCTGACTGATACGTTTGATGACCCCGCCTTTGCCTGCCGCATCACGCCCTTCAAACATCACCACAACCCTGAGGCCTTCATGTGTAATCCAGGCCTGCAGCTTGACCAGCTCCAGTTGCAGCTTAAACAGCGCCTGCTCATATTGTTTTTTGGACAGTGATTTCGCCTCTTTCAGTTCGGATTTGTGGCTGCCGTGTTTCTTTTTATCACTATTTTTGTGCGCACTTTTTTTCACATTCATGATCCCGCCTCATTTTATTTTGAATAATCTGGCTTAAGTATAGTCAAAATGGCTGCTGCCGAATTGAGTGAGATCAAACGCCGTCCAATCAGCTCAGTGCTGGCAGTGGCTACAGTAAAATGTTGATCTCTGTCCCTGGGTTATACGTTTTACGGCTTGTGCACAGCGAGGGCACGCCCCCTTGTTGCCATACACGTTGAGCGACTGGCTGAAATAGCCCGGCTGACCATCGGTACGGGTGAAGTCCTGCAAGGTGGTACCGCCCTGCGCAATCGCACACTGTAACACCTGCTTAATCGCATTCACCAGTCTGTCGAGCCGCAACCGACTGATACGACCGGCGGGCGTTTTCGGGTTGATCCTGCTTAAAAACAGGCTTTCACAGGCATAAATATTGCCCACCCCCACCACCACATGGCTATCCATGATCAGGTTTTTTATCGCCGTGCTGCGCTTCATGCAGCGCGACTGCAGATAATCGGTATCAAAATTATCGCTCAGGGGTTCAGGTCCAAGGCTGACAATCAGCTTATGTAATAACGGGTCAGTGTCGACGAAAAGCAAAGCGCCAAATCGTCGTGGATCGATATAGCGTAGCGATATGCCATTATCAAAGGACATTTTAATATGTTCATGTTTACTCGATGCGGCATCCAGCGCAAGGATGCGCATACTACCGGACATACCCAGGTGCCAGATCATATGACCCTGATCGGTGTACATTAGCAGGTATTTTCCACGCCGGCTGAGTGACTCAATGGTGGCATGCTGAAGTCTCTGAATTTGAGCGGGCACCGGCCAGCGCAGCCGGGGTTGCCTGATTTCGATCCGACTGATGGTTTGGTCGCTGAGGTGTGGTACCAGTCCGCGCAGGGTGGTTTCGACTTCGGGTAATTCAGGCATAGGGAGAGGGTATGAGCTTATGCAGAGGTTTCATAAGGTAGCTTAGCGCGCATACTTATGGCGGATGATAAAATACAGGTATTGCTGAGGCTTGCCCGAGGGTGTGATATGAGTGCTGGGGCGGGATTTCAGCAGCTCAAGATCGTCGGGCAGTTCAGCGTTCATTCTGGCTTCATCGTATTGCACCACCTGAAGCCCGCTACAGCTATCCGGGCCTGTCATCGAAAAAGTGCCAATGATGGCATGTCCCTGTGCGGTCAGACTGCGTGCTAAGGTCGCCATGTAGTTTTTACGATCCTGTGCCTCAGTCAGGAAATGGAACACGGCCCGGTCATGCCAGATATCAAAGCGGGCAGGGAAACTGGCCAGGGTAATATCTTGCGTGCGGTAATTCGGTATATTCCCATTTTTACCCAGACGTGTTTTAACGGTCTCCAGTGCCGCTGCTGACAGGTCGAGCAGGGTAATATTGCGATAGCCCTGCTGGATCAGGCTATCGACCAGCATCGATGCTCCACAGCCGGCATCAATCACCGCCAGTGATGGATCTGCCCCGATTTCGTCAAACAGACTGAGTGAAAAATCGGGAGACTGCTGATACCAGCCGAGCTGCTCAGGCCTGCGGCTATCATATAATTGCTGCCAGTGCTGTTGAGTTGAGCTCATTACGGTCTCCTTTAGTACTCTGTTTCGGAGCATGTCACTGTGGCTGATTTTAGCGCTTTCAGATCAACCCTGAACAGCGTAGCGGTTACGCCTGAGGCGGTTGATCGGTAGCGATAAATTTAGCCAGCATTGATTGCCTCCACTTAGCTAAACTATACGCCGGGAACTCTGAATTAACATAACTAATTCGCCTTATGTTGCATATCAAATCGGCTTTGTAGTTGATATTATCAAGAGCAGTTTACCCCCTGCTAACTTTGATTCAGGACAATTCAGTACATGGAAAACAATGCAATAATAACCACAAAGTTCATCAAGCTATCTGTAACACTGATGGCATTGGCTCTGTTAAGTGGCTGTGGCGGAGCGGGTGATGACCCTGCGCCCAGCCTGTCCACTGGTTGCGAAACACTGCAGTTTTCCAGTGTGCAAATAGCCCCGCTGCAGGCTTTGCGTAGCTCTAATCTAAGCGGTCAATTTCTGGCCGCCGCCACAGATGAAAATAATCAGCTGTATATCCGCTATATTTCAAGCGATAGCGCCAACCCGCAGGAACTGGTTCTGCCGTTATTCCCTTCACTCGATCAGAGTGCTCTGGTACTGGATGCCCCGGCTCCTGTACATCCGCAAAATCCATTCGCTACGAGTCAATGGCAAACCCGCCTGATCGCCGGTGACCAGCTATGCAATGGACCCGAGATTACAGTCGCGCCGTTAGCCCGGGCTGCGCCGGAATCGCTGGATAGTCTGGCGCTGCAACTGAAACAATGGCTGGAGTTGAGGGCGCAGGCCTATCGCATCGCTAACTTCGATGAACTGGTTCAGCGCAGCAATGACTTTGTCACCAATGGCAGCGATGCCTCGCTGGGATTATTGCAGCTGTATATGGCGACCGAATACACCAATGTGTTTCTGGATAAGCTGGCACAGGCCAGCAGCACAGATAAGAACCTGATGGCTGCGCTGTTTGCGCTGTCCGGTAGTGCCAGCACGTTACAGACGCGTATCGATAGTTTGACTGCGAACCCGTTAGCGGATGAGAGTCAGGCCGCTTCGATTTTTTCCGCCCGGGCGGGCCGTTATGCACGCAAGGATGGAGAGGTGTGTGCGGCGATTACCGGTGAACCGGTGTTTATCGGCAATGCGGCTCGCCTGTCTGACTATATGACGCGCCAAAGCGAGGTTGAAAATGATCTGAAAAGTGCTTTCGGTAAAGCAGAAGAAGCCACGCTGGCACTGGCGCCTTTTGTCGCAGTTGCCTCTGGCCCGGTCGGTGCGGGCATTGCCGCCTTCGCCTTTGTCGATAAGACGGTGCGTGAATATGACTCAAATGCATTGCCCAGTCACTTTACGCGCATGGACGTCGATCTGAATCCGGGCGCTGAAGTGCCGGAAGACTATGAACTGGTGCAGGGCAATGAATTGAAATGGCAGAATGCACAGGTGTATGCGGCCAGCAAAGGGATGAATCTGTCCGGGCCCACACTGGATGCGTTGATGATGGGCGTTGGTGCGTTTCGTACCGCCTCCACCGTTGGTAACACGTTTGATTTTTTTGTGAATGCAAAGGGCGTAATCGAGGGCCAAATCGAAGGTGAAGTGTTTAACAAGATTAAACAGAAGCTCAACTTTGAATGCCTAGAAGTTGAGCCGCATACCTGGGGACCGGTTAATGTCACCGATGAGGAATGGACACAAGACTCGTTAAGCGGTAGCGCATTGACATTGGGTGCGCGTCTGCCGGTGTATCGTGCGTTAACCCTGAGCGCGATTGGACAGAGCGAGTTAACGGTTAGTGTCATCCCAGCAAA
>JACNJF010000015.1 GCA_014382695.1 Gammaproteobacteria bacterium
ATTCGCTCCCTTACCCTTAAAAGGCCCTTTAAAGGGAGAGACATTAATTTCATAATTATCGGTAATAGTGTTGTTCATTATTATCGGTATCTCTACTGTTTTCGGTCGTTTGTAATATCACTCTATAATCTACTACTGCGTAATTTTGGAGCGTGCTTAGCTCTCTTTCTTCCATCCAATATGTCCTGCGGCAGCATTCCATATTTTTCAATCGCACTGCGGGCTTTTTCATTATTGGCAGCCATATCATCGCGCGTTACACCGGTAAACCGGTACTGGGTGGACATTAAAAAGACCGAGCGTATCTTACTCCCTGTTTTATTTACGATACGATTCCAGTCAGAATCCAGTATGTCTCCGGTCTGTTTCGTTGTTAGAGCCAACAGTACTAGTCTGTCGTAATTTTTAACGATACGGGTCGCTTCATAACCAAAGAATGGGGTACTGAATTCAAGGGGCAGGGTGATTGGCTTTATAGAGAAAGCAGGGTTGATTTGCATTTCACTCATTTCACCCAGTAATTGACGCAGGGCTTCAATGTTATTCAGCAATAGCTCACGGGCTTCGTTCAGGCCCTCTTCAATTTCAATTAGTTTTGCATCGGCATAGGGTTCATCCAGGGCGGCCAGTCGGTAGATGTCGTTGATATTGGTTCCGAAGCGCGTCACGCCGATGATTGGTTTTATTTGTTTTTTAATTTCCTTACCATTTTCTTTAACGACCTGAGTTCCTTTCTTTCGGCCATAGAACAATCGATGGGCCAGCATCGTATGCACAATAAATTGACCCTGTGTTTTTATTGCTCCTGGTCTGGTTGATACCAGCTTAGGATCTACCATTGGGTCGGCATTATCTTCATGCGTCGGAAAAGCTGATCTGGATTGATCATCGTTAAAATCACTATCCAGTTCTGAGCTTTCAATCTCATCGATTTCCAGATCGCCAGTTAATTTTGCTTCAGTATTCATATTCTGTTCCTCGTTATAACTGCAGTGTTTCTGCATTACAGTTTTCAGTGTACAAACCCTGTAGTTCGTACCCCATACGGTTTATGGAATTGGATTGACAGTTATTAAACACACTATTTTCAAAACAGTGTTTAATAGTTTATTTACGGACAATCCAAAATGATTTTATTGCATGCCACAAGTCCCTTTTCAGTACCTATGAATTAGTAATTTAAGTGTTGGGAGTCCCAACACTTAAATCAGAACCTGAATCTGTTGGGAGTCCCAACAGTCTCCTTAAGTCAAACAGAAATGTTTTTCTCAAGTTCGATCACCTTTTGCTTCAACTGATTCCGCTGAATTGTGAGTTCATTCTTCAAGGCAGGTTGATCTTGCATCTCAATCATTTTCTCAAGATGCCTGATGCTAGAGTAAAGCTCCTGTCGTTCCTGTTTGAATCGGATTTCATGGCTATCAGAACTGTTCTCAGAACTAACTGCAGATTTACGCTCTCCATAACCGCTGGGTATGAAGGTCCCATTTTGCATGCGCTCGACCATGCTGATTAAAAACCCAATTGGATTCGGCATCGGTTTTGAAATGCCCTGTTCACCGGCCTTATGCCGATCTTCAACAAAATCGAGAATGTATTGCTGCTGGTCGACGGGCAGCTTTCTTGCCAGATCGTGAGCATATTCAGACTTTCGTTTAGTTCCTGACAAACAACTGGGGATTCGAAGCTTCGGTGTAGTAGTAGTTTTTTTATTTAAAAGACTACTACCACTACTACTGTAAGCCGTGTAAAAGTTATTGACCTGGTTGGCCAGGTCAATACTCTGATCCAGGGCAACGTCCCTGTGTTTATGCCAGTCTTTGGGTATAGGAACCTTATCATCCGTATGTTTACTGACATTATCCACGTAAAAACTTTTTACATGGCTCTTCTCATTATCATCTTTCCTTAACAGCTGCCGGACTTCCTCTGGAATTGCCTCGTTTTCATAACAGTTAAGTTCGTTATTCGGCTCTATGGTCTCGGGTGGGCAGGCGAGAACGGTATCCAGGGGGCTCCTGCTCAAATTTGAAGACATCCGTCTCAGCTTTGAACCAATTCCGGATTCAGGCGTTAATGCCGTTTCATCAGTCAGTAGCCTGTAGTCGGTATGCTTCAATACGGAGTGTTTGATATTATTCAGCCGCTTTAGAACATCACCCCTGGTTTCTTCCTGAAGAAAGTCTAAATAAGTGCTATCCAGCAATAACGTTTCAGCCAGGGATATCGGTTCATCATGTTGCGCATAGATAGCCCCTCTATATTGGCCGTCTGCGCCTCGAACAACCTGGCAGAGGGTAATCCATCGTAATGCCCGTAATACTTGCAAGTTACGGCTCACGATCGGCCTGGAGCACTTCAATTGCTCCATTAACGTATCCTGCCGGGGTATCCGGGTAATCGAAAACTGGTCGGATACCTTCAGCCTCATCAACATCCAGGTGTGAATCTCTTCTGAATTTAAAATGGGGTCTGTAATTAGCCCTCTGGGAAAGGAATCATGGACATTACCCATGTAGATCAATGAGCCTACTTCGGTTTCATCCTGATCGTCAGTCGGGCGAGATAACTGCTCGGCAGCGTGCTGGATATGTTGCTGTAAGGCATTCAGTTGATCAGGCTTCAATGTTGCGGTTCGCATATTCATTGTCATAATCCTCCGCTCCTTATCATTGTTCCAGGCGCATATACGCCCAGACTTTATTCAGTGGTAAGCGGGTATCCAGACCAACTTTAAAATACCGCATCGTGACATCCTGCTCGTCGTTGAACTTCATCCAGGATTGACTAAGTGTGATGCTTTCATCACTGGTCAACGAAGCAGGGCGCCCCTGTGTCGCTTTATCCAGTCCAAGGCGGGTTCGTCGACTTCTGTATTCCATAATATCCATGCCCGTCAGGGCTTCCAGCATGGCCGCTGAAGCATCCATCTGGATCATCTGATCCTTGATTTCATCAGCGCCAGATTCTTTGATGATGTAGTCCACACACAGGTCAAAATGTCTGGGGTTAAACTCAACGGCCGCGATCGGTGTGCGCATTGCATTGAAGCGTTGAAACTGTTTCATCGGCATTTCAATAACACGTTTAACCTGTTTATCGGATAAACCCAGTTGTTTGAGCGCCCTGAAATCATTCGCTTCATAAGCGGCTATGATAAAGCGCACAATGCAGGTATTTAATTCACTGTAGATGTTTTCCATGTGTCACCTCTGCTATTCCATGGGTTTATGTTGATTTGAAAGGGTCTCTAATAATCGAGCCTGCATTTGCTGTAGCCGGATACATTCCTGCATGAGTTGTGGGCGTTGCATCAATTTGTGCTCCAGCCATAGAATCACATCGATCAGTTGATGCTCAGGATTGATGCCTTGAATGGCCGTGATGTAGCTGGCCAATGCCTTTTGCATGAGTTTATTGAATTGGCCATGATCACTAATGCTGTAATCGCGTGAATATTTCTGCAACTGCCACCAGATCATGGTGCGGGTATCATCAGCCGGATCGCCAAACACCGGAAAGGTATGCAGGTCTGCATCGAAAAAATTCACCACATCGAAGAAAATGTTATTGTCGATATAATGGCTTTG
>JACNJF010000076.1 GCA_014382695.1 Gammaproteobacteria bacterium
TTAGGATATTTCTCGAATAATAACAGCTGTCATATGCCTGAGTTAAACGTATCAAGAATCTGGACTTATCTCTTATTCCTGCCCTCTTTTCTAGTCGTATTGAGTCTCAGTATCGTATTTGCTGCAATTACCTTTAAATGGGGTAGTGAAGCTAAAATACCCGCAGCCATGTTAATCGGCTTATTTTTTGCTGAATTAACCATGGTCATATCGGCTCTGGGCATTGTTGCATTTATTAAATCCAGGCCAAAAGCACCCATTCTTAAGACCTTTGGACTGTTGAATATTGTTATTTTGATAACCGCAGGTATATCTGGGTATACCATATTTATGCTGCTGTAGCTGATGGATGCCCTCAGTTTTTGCGTAAGTGGAGTGGTATACAATTGATTTATAATAATAAACGATGAGGAGATAACCATGCAGATATTAGGTATAAATAAAACCAGTCCTTTTACTGACAAGCAGATTAAGCAGGCTTCACATAACGCTCTGGCTTCATTGCTAAACCTGACCTTTTTGCCTGGTCTGGCATTTATTTATCTCCTCATAAAGCTCTCCAAAGCTGAACCACAAAAAATAGAGCATTACCATGCTCGCCTGGGTGTAAAACTAAACCTAATCGCTGCAGTCTCATTGTTCATAATGAGTGGACTGATGATTTTCTTAGGAGGCTTTGATTCTGCCTGGACTTGGGCTTATGTCATCACTTATTTCACGTTTGTTCACACTGTATTTATTCTTATTGCCGTGTGGGCGATGATTCGTGCATGGTCAGGGCAGGAATTATTGGATAATTAGCGAAATGTGAAAGATGTAATATCCACCAATTAAATCGGCATTGCCGTTTTAACTTCGATAGATTGACCGGTCACCGGCTATTTAAAATTGATCTTTCTACATGCAATAACAATCTTTCATATCCAGTTCCATACAACTCATCTCAAACAATAGTCGTCCATGGCCCTGGCGATGAACAGCATGCACTCTTAATTGACGGGTTCGACCTGTTAGTGGATATAATTAAACTCGACAGGATATTTCATCTTTCGGAATCACTTCTACATGGGTAATTGCAGGTTATTCCAAGAATAAAATAATGGGGACACGTCTTGCCTTTTGCTTTTCCTAAGATCCAGATAACGAAAAAAACATCATCTAAGATTCGAAATTAAAAACTTGGCAAAACTTTCTCAATGCTCAATGGCCGGTAAGTCCATAACAACTGAGATTGTGGGAGTATTCCTGCAATTGACCGTTGGCACTAACCTGAGATACAAACACTAAAAATCAATGACCGGTGTAGAGCGAGACAAGAGATTTCAACTCTGTTGAAAGTTCCAGGCACGGCCTGTAAAGATACTATTGTCATAGTCAAAATAAAAAACAGCTGAACCCCTTCAGATTGAGGCATGCCGAATGCGGGTTTCCAGATACCATACATAAACTCCGCTTCCAATAATTAAGGCTGTACCGCAACCTGCCCAAATACTCGGCACATCACCAAAAACCAGAAAGCCCCAAAAGATAGCACCCACAACCTGAGAATAAGTAAAAGGTGCCAGCATGGAAGCTTCTGCCAGATGAAAAGCCTTGACCAGTAAAAAGTGTCCAGTCGCGCCCGCCAAACCCATCAGAATCATCAATCCCCACTCAATAGACGTCAGGTCTTGCCAGTAAAACGGAACAATGGTCGTTAGAATTACAGCACCAACGGCGGTCGAGTAAAAGGTAGTTGCATCCGGATTATCCTTGTTTCGAATAAAACGTGTCATCATCATATACACCGCGAGTAGCACGGCTGTCGCCAGAGGATATAATGCGGACCAGCCCAGCACATTGGAGCCGGGGCGCGCCACAAGTACAACACCAACAAATGCTATGGCAACAGCCGTTAAGCGCCTTGGCCCAACCTGTAAAAGGCGGTGACGAGAACAGGTGCCAGAAACTGGATAGCGGCGGCATCACCCAACGGCATGAGAGTGATGGCTACATACATAAACGAAGTCGCACCAAACAGAGATGCGGCACGGATTAACTGAAAACCAGGTCTACGCGAACGTAAAAAGTTAAATGACCGCTGTTTAATCGCGTAAACACCAAAGGTAGTTACAGTATGAAAAAAATATCGCGCCCAGAGGACTATTATGACCGGAAGTCCGAGTGCCAGGAACTTTGCAGTAACATCCATGCCTGCCAGCACCACACCTGTGATGATGATCATCAGTATCGCAGCAGGATGCGCGATATTAGAAGTGTGTGGACTGGTGATCAAGCTCATGCAGGGGATATGTCATATCAAAATATCAAGTTCGAAATACTACTCCTCAAACCTTTCAGGTGCGATTAACTATTCGTTAATTCGAGTTAATGTTAAACAAGATGATTACGCTACTAATACGGAGGAACAGCCTGGGCACCTAACCGTCATATTGCAGCGCGTCAATTCAACGTCCACTATTGACGATGCCGTCATTGTGTTTTCGACTGTATACAAAAAAGGGCTGCCCTGATCAGGGCAGCCCTTTTTGCTGGCCGATATTTATCGAGTAACAATGAGGGGCCGTTTTAGCCGCCCGCTCAAAATCATCCGCTAAAGATTAATCGTTTCTGGCCAGCACATACGCGCCAGGAGCCGGTTCTATTTCCGGATAGTCCTTGCTACCCAGCTGTTGCGGAGCCGGAATCTGCTTACCGCCCTGATTCTTCAACCAGGCATCCCAGTGCGGCCACCAGCTGCCGGGGACACTTTCCGCCGTTTCCAGCCAGTGGTCAGCACCCTTGCCGAGTTCTCCATTGACCCAGAAATTACGCTTGTTCTTGGCAGCAGGATTGATAACACCCGCGATATGTCCACTCGCGCCCAGCACGAACTGCATCGGGCCTTTCACCACTTTAGTTGCGGTAAAAGTGGTTTTCCACGGGGCGATATGATCTTCCATGGCGGACAGAAAATAAACCGGGCAGTCGATCTTACCCAGATCAACCGGAACTCCGCACAGCTTGACTGCACCGGGCTGGATCAGTTTATTTTCCAGATACATATTACGCAGATACCAGGTGTACATGGCGGCGGTCATATTGGTCGAATCACTGTTCCAGTACAGGATATCGAAAGGCGGTGGTGTCTTACCTTTGAGGTAATTGCTGACCACATAGCTCCAGATCAGATCATTCGCGCGTAACATGGCAAAGGTCTGTGCCAGCTGCTTACCGGGCAGTACACCGCCTTGCTTTAATTTATGCTCCTGTTGATTGACCTGAGACTCATCGATAAAAACGCCCAGCTCACCCGGATCAGAGAAATCCAGCAACGTAGTAAAGAAGGTTGCCGAAGCGAATGGCTTTTTACGTTTTGCTGCCAGTACTGCGATCGTGGTCGCTAATATCGTGCCGCCGATACACCAGGAAACCGCGTTGATTTTCTTCGCACCGGTGATGCTCTTAACGGCGTTAATGGCCGGGATGGTGCCTTCATCGATATAATCATCCCAGGTTTTGTCTCCCAGTGCCTCATCCGGATTACGCCAGGAAATAATAAACACGTCGTTGCCCTGCTCCAGACAATAGCGCACGTAGGAATTATGTTCCGACAGATCCAGCACATAGTATTTATTGATGCAGGGCGGAATAATCAACACCGGACGATCATTCACGGTTTCTGTCATCGGCCTGAAGTGAACCAGCTGAAACAGGTCACTCTGGAACACCACGGAACCGGGCGTTGTGGCGAGGTTTTTTCCTAGCTCGAAGGCCGATTCATCGGTCATACTGATACGACCCTTTTCAATATCCTTCATCAGGTTCTGCAGACCCTGCACCAGATTCTGGCCTTTACTCTCGATCGTTTCCTTCAGCACTTCCGGATTTGTAATGCCGAAATTAGAGGGTGACATGGCATCGATAAACTGGCGCGTATAGAAATCGCATTTATTCTTGGTTGCTTTATCCAGCGTTGAGTCTGAAACCTTCTGCGTCAGCCATTTCGACGTCAGTAAATAGGATTGCTTCAGATAATTGTGCAATGGGCTTTCTTCCCATTCTGGCGCAGAGAATCTCCGATCACCACGCGCAGGCTGTGTCACTGGCTCGGCGGAAGGATTAAACATATTCATCCACAGCTGATACTGATCCTGGTAAAAACTGGTGACTGTCTGTATCAAATCCTGCGGATTTTCCATCGAACGGGTCATGATGGTATTCCAGGAATTCACAAACTGACTGGCCATTTCCTGTGATTCAGTCACAGAAAAATCCTTGAACATATGGTGACCTTTTGCGGTCATTTCTTCAAACATTTCTTGCGGGGTTTTATTTTCCATACAGGTTTCCAAATTGGTCTAGTTTCAATAGTGGCAACAATAGCCGCCAGATTTGAGCGGCGAACATCAACTGGTTTATCTGATTTTGTGACGCAAGCCTAAAGGGTAAATGTTGAATAGACTGGCATACCGAATACACGATGTCCAAACCTTGACATTATATCCATATTAATGAAATGTCTTGCAACCCACTTGAAACTTCAGCTCAGCAATAAAGCGCAAGCTCTAGTCAGTTAACTGCATAATTGTACGGATGATTTCAGGGTGATCAAACTCCCGCCCACCAACTGCCTGATAAGCTATTTTCCCTGCTTTATCGATGATAAAGGTCGTCGGCAGGCCGTGTACTTTCCAGTGCTGCATGGATATACCATCAGGGTCGAACAGTATCTGAAAACTGGGGGAAGGATCTACCATGCCCATAAAGGAAAAAACAGTATCCAGATCTTCACCGATATTCACCGCCAGCACTTCAACATTATGCTCTCTGGTCGCCTGCTGCAGCCTTTCCAGTGAGCCCATTTCACGACGGCAGGGCGGGCACCAGGTGGCCCAGAAATTGACTACGACGACCTGACCTTTCAGCCCCTGTATATCGATGATTTCATCGTCCATGTTTTTCAGGCGCAGAATGGGAGCCATAGTCGCTGGCTCCACGCGGGTCAAATTATGGGTTAGTGGAGGGGCCTCTGCCGCATGGACCAATCCGGCTCTGAAAAGCACCGTGGTAGAGAGGATAGCGATAACCAGTAGAAACAGTCTATTTGGCACAATGCACCTGCTTTAAGCTCAGTTGAAAGGGTTTTCCTTCGATATCCCAGTGTGCAATCAGATCAAACGGAGTGCCGGGTGACAGCGCCACCGATAGCATGCCCTGATTCCAGTCACCACCGGGTTGATAACTCTGCTCCACTGGAAACTGTGCCCAGCGAAAAGCCACCAGTGCCGCTTTCGGCGTATCCACCGTTGTCAGTCGCTTCACCCACTCATCCACCGGTACTAAAGCATGCTGCTGGCCGCCGGCAATGACTGACCAGTTATCACGTATAAAATGAATTGTGCCATCAGCGTTATCGTTGCGTAACACCGTCATATACACACAGGTCGAGGTATAGGCCTCGATCTGTTCCAGCGTAAAACCCCTGTTGCCATAAAAGGCCTTCAGCTGGTCGGGCAAAATCTGAGTCAGGGATAGCTGCACACCATGCCCGTCGTTGGACCAGGTTTGCGCGCCGGTCAGCGCATCGACAGAGTGCTGCTGTGAACTGTCCGCCAGACCTGAGAAGGTCAGTAGACAGAAAGCCAGAGCATGAATTAACTGTTTAAAATTCATCCGTTTTTTTTCACTAATAGCCAAATATAAAGAGATCATTCCGGTCATTCCCTGAAAAAAACAGATCGCGTTAGAAAAGTATTCTACTTGATGTTTTTCCCGGGTAATCCAGGCCAGCGTTTTAATACTATCATTAATGTCCGAAAAAATAATTTGATTCTGACTAACACTGGAAATATTAAAAAAGTCATCCACTCATAATCAAGTTGATGAAAATCTGCGGGGACTAGTTTGTTAATTAAAATTGCCAGGAAAAAGCAGCTCCTATCTGCAAGGCTCCAGCGTCTACTGCTGTCGCTCCGATGGTTTCCTTACGACTCAGGCTATAACTCGCGTGCAGGTCAGTGTGTGCATGTGCTCCCAGTGGGACACCCAAACCCACGCTAATTTGATCCTGCCAGATAACTTCGGCATTGGTGGCCTGAACATATTGTGTTAACACGGGATTAAAGGGTACCGTGCCGCCGCCAAGATACATAGAGTCTATATCCCCGACACTGGAGCCAGGATTAGTTTTAATCGGACTATTCACATGCGTCAGACCGGCCCTGAGCTTATAGCCTGCCAGGGTATACTGAGCACCCACAGCGAGTATGGTCTGATCAACATAAATATCCTCATAGGCTTCAGCACTGGACCAGTTTTTCCAGACTATATCGGCTGCCAGTAACAGGTCACCCTGCATAAAACGATCGTTTGCAATACCGAATGCAATTTCCTGCGGCTGCTCAAACGTCGGGCTATGGAACTCAGTCGCAGAATACTGAATCATATTCCGATACTTGATCGCCAGCGGCGTGCGGTAATAGGCAGCAAACGTCGTGCCCCCGTCAGCATAGGTCATTCCGAACGTAGCACGCAGGCCAAAATTACTGGTCGAGGCGGTGTTCGAAATCAATCCAGCCTGCCCCAGGCCTAGCCCAATGGTAGCCATCGCCCCGATCGAAAGCTGATCAGACAATCGGTAGGAGCCACCCGCATTTGCACCGAACACCAGAATCTCAGCCAATGGGTCCAGGCTTCCAGCGGTAGCCCGGAAGTCTGAGCCTACCCCTGCCACCACTGTCACACCACCAGCCAGCACTACACTGTCCCCTAAAGATTGTGTTACCGCTGCATTGGGAATCAGATAAGGCCCCGCTTCAGACTCACCACTCCATGCCGTACCGGTCGCCGAGCCATCGTGCACGGCCGAGACATCCGGCCGGTAATAGGTACCACCAAACATAAATCGGGTGCCTTTCAGCGTAGAAAGCGTGGCGGGATTGCCAAATACACTGGCCCCAATATCCTGCGGACTAGCGATACCGGTGCCACCCATTCCACCTGCTGCAGGCATCATTGTTAGATTCAGATCTGTGCCAAAATTTGCTGCCTGAAGCTTCCCTGCTGACAGCAGCACTAGCACAATATGAACCGGTAATAGTTTTTTACTGACATATTGCATGTTCTATTTTCCTCGTGTGCGGATAAAAATATTCAGCGCCTGTTTAAGCGGCCTTACTTTGCAGGCTATGAATCTCGCGCCCATCAACTTTGACCACGCCACTGATCTTTTGCGCCCGGCACAGAATATCCATCACAGGACAATGACTTTCGACGACTTCAACTAATTTACGCAGGCTTTCATCGTCGGCAGAACTGTCAATCTCAGCTTCAAACGTAATCCGTTCGTAACCGGAAGGCACCGACTCATCCAGCCCAAACATACCCTTAAGATCCAGATAACCGCGTACATTTACACGCACGCCATCGAGCGGAATATCCATCACCGACGCATACGCGGAGTACATGATTTCCTGACAGGTGCCTAAAGCCGCCAGCACCAGCTCGACCGGATTCACACCCGCATCCTTACCCCCTAACTCGGGTGGCTCATCTACCGTTATGGGGTCAAAGTCACGAATTTTTATGCGACAGCGAACATCCTCGACTAATTCAGTTTCTGCGCGGAAAATTACTTTCGACATTTTTGGATTGGCCTTAATGCCTTCGATCGTTTTAAGCAGGGCCTGTTTTACGTTTGTCTGTGACATGGTATTGCTCCTCTTATTTTTTTATAATTGACTGCTGTGTATCAGCAGCGTCCAGAGCAGAATAGAACGAACGGTTAGCAGCCGTATATTGGTGTGACTACTGAGCGGGTACGTATTACTACGTAGGTTTGGCGGCAGAAAAATCTTTCAGTAAAAGTGATATTTCAGTGACCGATTTTACCTGCAGCTTTTTTAGAATATTAGCGCGATGAACCTCAACCGTACGCGGGCTAAGAGCCATCTCACGCGCAATCAGTTTATTGCTATCACCCTGCAACAACAGCGCCAATATTTCATGTTCACGCGGAGTCAGTGCCTGCAGCCTGGCGTTAATAACGGCATGTTCTTTACGCAACAGATATTGCTGCTGATTTTTTTCCAGTGCCTCATGGATGCGTTGTAACATCATCTGATTACGGAATGGTTTTTCGATAAAATCGATGGCGCCCAGTCGTACCATTTCGACGGCCATCGGAATATCACCATGCGCCGACATCGCGATAATGGGTAAACCTATACCCTTTTTTTCCATAATTTTCTGTAACTGAATACCATTCGTGCCTGGCAGGCAGATATCCGTCACCACACAACCATGCTGACATTCCAGCGCTATTTTAAGAAACTCATCCGCACTTTCGAAGCACTCTGGATGCAGACCGACAGACTCTACCAGGGTCAGCAGGGCATCTCGCACCGAAGCATCATCGTCAATAATGAATACGTTTTTCACATTCATTTTCATGATAGCTGGCACGGCAGTGATAGACAGAAGCAACTTCCCGGATCAGCCGCCTGATAAATCAACTGCCCGCCCTGAGCCTCAGCAATTCCACGACTGAGTGACAGGCCGATGCCAATTCCCTGCGGTTTCGTGGTAAAAAACGGGGTAAATAAATGCGGTCGTACCTGTTCACTGATGCCCTGTGCATAATCACGCACGGAGATATGTAACTGGTCATAACTTTCGTTAACCGTAACGCTAAGCTTCCTGTTGACTTCCGGAGTTTCTTCGATCGCCTGAAACGCATTGTTGATCAGGTTCAACAGTATCTGCTGGGTCTGCACCCGATCAACCCAGGCCGTCGATATCACCGCGGGGACCGTAACAGAAAAGTGTATTCCGAGACGGCGCCGCTCTGACTCCATTAAATTTATAATTTCCTTTAAAAGATTGCTGACATCCACTGCCTGTGGTTGCGGCGTACTTTTACGCACAAAATCCCGCAGGCCTTTGATGATACCGCTAGCGCGCGTTGACTCATTAACAATCTTGGTTAAGATGGCGTTCACTTTATCGATTTCATTACAGGAATGGGCTCCGTTTAATAGTACGGCGGATTCGGCATAACTGGAGATTGCACATAAAGGCTGATTTAACTCATGCGCCAGCCCGGAGGCCAGCTCTCCCAGCGTGCTTAACCGGCACATATGCGCCAGCTCCTGCTGCTGGCTACGTAGTTTGAGCTCATTACTCTTACGTTCGTCGATATCCCGGGTAATTGCTAACAGTGCACTGACCCGACCTTCTGCATCGAGCAAGGGTGCCGCATGGGTTTCCAGCCAGCGCCGTCCACCGGTGACGGTGTTGACCTCAAACTCCATACTGTCACGTGCCCCGTTGAACACATTTTCACTCAGTGCCCGGTAGCGATCGAGGTATTCATCGCAGACAAACTCATACACCGAATGTCCTATCACGCTTGCTGCCGAGTCTGCATTTAGCAAAGATAATCCGGCAGGGTTCATTTCCAGAATAATACCCGCTCTATCGTGTAACTTGACGCATTCCGGCTCCGAGTCGATGATGGTATTCAATCGATTACGCTGTTCCTCCAGCTGCTGTGTCAGGCGTTTCTGCTTGTCTATATTCCGAGTAATCGCCAGCAGTGCATAAACCTTCCTGTGCTCGTCATACAGAGGAACGGCATTCGTCTCCAGCCAGCACCGCCGGCCCTTGAAGGTGACCAGTTCGAACTCCATGAACCCGATGCCTCCGGCAAATACCTGCTGCGTCAGGCGCCGATAATCAGCATGATATTCAGCCGCCATCACGCCATAAATCGAATGTCCGACGATGCTGGAATGAATGCCTGTTTCGAGTATCTCCAGCCCGGCTGAGTTGATGCGCTCAATGGTTCCATCTTGCGATTGAAGCTTGATGCATTCTGGAGCGGCATCAAATAGCGCCTGAAACTGTTCATCACACGGTTTATGCGTTTGCAATCCATTGATCAGTTGATAAACCTGCTGATTATGTCGGTGCTGCATCCAGCCCAGCAGCAGAATGCCCGTACAGGCGCTAATTATCAGTCCAATAAATCCAGGCTCCACTTCACCACCCCCTGACTCTGGTATATTTAATAACTACATCCATCAGTAGATGCAGGATTGAGTCCGGCATTTCGGACTCTAGTTATAACTCTCCGCAGTAGCCCACTATCGATTTCTAGCGGATTAATCCGTTGTTTATCAGGCTTTCGCCGGACTGATTTCCTGAGTATTTTTTAGTGAACCAAGCGCCAGTTTATGAAGGCGCAGAGATTCAAGCACAATCTGTTTTAAACCGGAATCGTGTGACTGCTCGACATGTAGAATCAACTGCTTGCGCATACGTGGCTCCCAGAATAATGCGAGATGAGTGGCAATATCGCTGACTGCCTGATCTCGATCCGGTAGTGTTTCAAAATACTGACCTATCTGATTCGCCATCCTGACCAGGTTTTGAATATTCATATCGACTCCAGCGGATGGATGCTTTGAATCAACCTCGCGCCATGGCTATACACCAGTAAACGATTTTCCCGCACAAAACCCGCCAGGGTTAATCCGCTGGACTCAGCCAGTCTGACGGCCATGCCGGTAGGTGCCGAAATAGCCGCGAGAATACCAACACCCAGTAGCGCTGATTTCAATACCATTTCATAACTTGCACGACTGGTGATTAATAGCGCGCCCTGGGAAAAATCCAGCCGCTCACGTGACAGGCACCCTAACAGTTTATCCAGCGCATTATGTCGCCCAACGTCTTCGCGCATATGCGTCACCTGTCCAGTCTGATCCATCCACGCAGCCGCATGCGTCGCACCGGTCAGATTCTTTAACTGCTGCTGCTTATTCAAGTGCTCAAAACCCCGTTGCAACATCTCGACCGGGTAGCAGGCACTCGATTCGACCGCTGGAAGTTGCCGATACAGTTGCTCAAGGTTTTCAGTACCACATAAACCACAACCCGTTCTCCCCGCCAGCGTGCGCCGTTTTAACTTCAGCGCCCTGAAACAGCTTGAGCTGATGGTGAGGCGAACAGTAATACCTCTGTCAGCTTCGATGATGTCAATATCATGGATATCTTCCAGCCGCTGAACGATCCCTTCCGTAATACTGAAGCCAATGGCAAAGTCTTCCAGCTGATCCGGCGTTGCCAGCATCACCGCATAAGAGACCCGGTTATACTCCAGCGCCACCGGTACTTCCTCGGCAATACAGTCCATAGCGGACACGACTTTCCCGTGATTCCATCGTTGTGTTGAGAGTACCCGGTAAGTCGAGCCACCCGGCGCTATCGCAAACTGATTATTACGCAGGGTCAAGGTCATCAGCATTTCTCCTTTACGCGTGCATCCACTTTTTCGCGCTGCTCCAGCAACCCCAGTTGCTGACGGTTAAAACTGCGGTAACGGGTCTGCCACTCTGAAGTCTGACTGACCGCAGTAACCTGGGTTGCGGTCACCTTGTATTCCGGGCAGTTGGTCGCCCAGTCGGAGTTATCCGTGGTAATCACATTCGCCCCCGATTCCGGAAAATGAAACGTGGTGTACACCACTCCCGGCTGCATCCGTTCTGACAACAGGGCACGTAATACGGTCTTGCCAGCTCTGGATTCAATCCCTGCCCAGCTACCATCCGTTATGCCGCGCTCTTCTGCATCGTGCGGATGAATTTCGAGTCGATCTTCGCGCTGCCATTGAATATTTTCAGTACGACGCGTCTGCGCCCCTACATTGTATTGTGTCAGAGTGCGCCCGGTGGTCAGTAGCAGCGGAAATCGGCGTGTGACTTTTTCATCGGTCGGCACATACTGAGTAATCATGAAGCGCCCTTTGCCACGCACAAACTCATCCACATGCATCACTTCTGTACCCTCTGGAGCCTGTGCATTACAGGGCCATTGCAGACTGCCCTGTGCCTCCAGCCGTGCATAACTCACCCCGCTAAAGGTCGGTGTCAAGGCCGCTACTTCATCCATTATTTCTGACGGGTGTGCGTAGTTCATCGGATAGCCCAGTGCGTTGGATAAAGCCATCGTCACCTGCCAGTCGGACAGACCTGCACGCGGTGGCATCACCTGACGGATACGCGAAATACGCCGCTCTGCATTGGTAAAGGTTCCATCTCTTTCCAGAAACGAGGAGCCCGGTAAAAATACATGCGCAAATTTTGCGGTTTCGTTGAGGAACAGATCCTGTACCACGATACATTCCATTGCACTCAGCGCCGCCGTCACATGCTGGGTATTGGGGTCAGACTGCACAATGTCTTCGCCCTGGCAGTAAAGCCCCAGAAAACTGCCATCCAGTGCAGCCTCAAACATATTCGGTATCCGTAACCCCGGCTCGGCTTCAATAGTGACATCCCAGGCCTGTTCAAACTGGCTCCGGGTTATACTATCCGACACATGCCGGTAGCCCGGTAACTCATGCGGGAAGGAGCCCATATCACAGGCCCCCTGTACATTATTCTGCCCTCGTAGCGGGTTGACCCCGACACCCTGACGTCCGATATTACCCGTCACCATCGCCAGATTAGCGATCCCCATCACCATCGTTGAGCCCTGCGCATGCTCGGTCACACCCAGGCCATAATAGATCGCGCCGTTGCCAGCGCCGGCATACAGCATCGCTGCGTCTATGATCTGCTGAGCCGGTACGCCGGTAACGGCTTCAAGCTGTTCAGGTGAATTTTCAGGTCTACTGATAAATTCACGCCATTCTGTGAAAGACTTCTGTTCACAGCGCGCCGCCACAAAGTCTTCATCGATCAGGCCTCTGGTCACGATGACATGTGCCATTGCCGAGATCAGCGCCACATTGGTGCCGGGCTTTAACTTCAGATGGTAGTCGGCCTGAATATGTGGCGAACGCACCAGATCAATACTGCGTGGGTCAAGCACGATGAGCCTGGCACCTGCACGCAGGCGCCGTTTCAAGCGTGATGCAAACACAGGATGACCATCGGTGGGATTAGCGCCGATCACCATGATCACATCCGCCTGATCAACCGAATTAAACGTCTGGGTACCGGCCGATTCACCCAGCGTCTGCTTCAACCCATAACCGGTCGGTGAATGGCACACGCGCGCGCAGGTATCCACATTATTATTTCCAAACGCAGCACGTACCAGCTTCTGCACCAGATAGTCTTCTTCATTGGTACAGCGTGATGAAACGATGCCGCCTATCGAGTTTTTGCCATGCTCCGCCTGAATCCGCTTGAACTCACTCGCGGCGTAGCTGATGGCCCGCTCCCAGCTGACTTCCTGCCAGGGATCGTTGATCGATTTGCGGATCATCGGACTCAATACCCTGTCCTCATGTGTCGCATAATTCCAGGCAAAGCGTCCTTTAACACAGGAATGTCCGGCATTCGCCTTACCCTCCTTATCCGGCAGCATACGCACCACCGTGTTGCCCTTCATCTCTGCCTTAAACGAACAACCAACACCGCAATAGGCACAGGTCGTCACCACGCTATGATCCGGTTGCCCCAGCTCGATGATAGATTTTTCGGTGAGGGTTGCGGTGGGACAGGCCTGTACACAGGCTCCACAGGAAACACATTCTGAAGCCATGAAGGTTTCATTCTGGCTGGCCGCAATACGCGATGCAAAACCACGACCATCAACCGTCAGCGCAAAGCTTCCCTGCACTTCTTCACAGGCGCGTACACAACGATTACACACAATGCATTTAGAAGCGTCGTAGGTGAAATAGGGATTCGACTCATCCTTCGCATCCTGCAGATGATTGCTACCCTCATAACCGTAGCGCACTTCACGTAGACCGACCGTACCCGCCATGGTTTGCAGTTCACAGTTGCCATTGGTCGGGCAGGTCAGGCAATCGAGTGGATGATCGGATATATACAGCTCCATCACGCCACGCCGTAGAGATGCCAGCCGTGCTGTTTCGGTGGTTACCTTTAAACCGTCCTCTACCGGGGTAGTACAGGAAGCGGGATAACCACGCCGCCCTTCAATCTCAACCAGGCACAGGCGGCACGATCCAAAGGCTTCAAGGCTATCGCTGGCACACAACTTTGGAATGTTGATACCGGCCATGGCGGCCGCACGCATCACCGACGTACCGGCAGCAACCGTAACCGACACTCCGTTAATTTGCAGGCTTACCTGGCGCTCGGATACCACTGCCGGTGTGCCATAATCTTTTTCGCCGATTTGATACATGCTCTATTTCTCCCGCTAATGTCTTATGCTGCCGCCGTCACAGCCTGTCGATTAAAATCTTCCGGAAAATGTTCCAGAGCTGAAAGTACCGGGAAGGGCGTCATCCCTCCCATCGCACATAAAGATCCATCCAGCATCGTGCTGCATAGATCCTGTAACAGTTGTATTTGTTGTTCTGGCTGATCCCCGCGTAAGATCTGCTCTATCACTTCCACCCCGCGAGTCGCTCCAATCCGGCAGGGCGTGCATTTTCCACACGACTCCAGCTCACAAAATTGCATCGCGAACTGGGCCTGTTGCGCCATATCCACGCTATCATCAAACACTACAATTCCACCGTGCCCCAGAGAGCCGCCAATCTGTTGCAGGGCTTCATAATCAAGCATCACATCCAGTCTGGAATCCGGTAGATACGCGCCTAGCGGCCCACCGACCTGAACCGCCCGTAGCGGTCGTCCGCTTTCTGTGCCACGACCAAAGTCGTCTATCAGTGCACGCAGTGTGATACCGAACGCTTTTTCCACCAGACCTCCGTGGCGGATGTTACCTGCCAGCTGAATCGGTAAGGTGCCACGTGAGCGACCAACACCAAAATCACGATAATATTCAGCCCCGCGCGCCAGAATAACGGCGACTGTGGCGAGTGAAATCACGTTATTTATAACCGTTGGTTTAGCAAACAGGCCGCGCATTGCGGGTAGTGGAGGCTTTGCCCGTACCATGCCTCTTTTTCCTTCCAGGCTGTCGAGCATTGCGGTTTCTTCTCCACACACATAAGAGCCTGCGGCCTTTCGCAACCGCAGATTAAAAACCTTTCCAGAGCCCAGAATATCGTCACCAAGATATCCACAGTGAAGCGCTGTGTTGATGGCTTTTTGTAGCGACTCGAATGCGTAGGGATATTCAGAACGGACATAGATATAACCCTCGCTGGCTTCGACCGCGAGTGCCGCGATGGTCATACCTTCGATCAGCATGAAAGGATCACCTTCCATGATCATCCGATCAGAAAAAGTACCGGAGTCTCCTTCATCCGCGTTACATACGATATATTTCTGTTCAGATACTGCATCCAGAACCGTTTTCCATTTGATACCGGTTGGAAATGCCGCGCCTCCACGTCCACGCAAGCCGGATAAGGTAATACTGTTTACAATACTTTCGGGGGTCATTTCGAGTGCCTTTCCAAGGCCGCTGTAACCTTCATGCTGGAGATAATCCTGCAACGACTGAGGATCGGTTATTCCTGCGCGGGCAAAGGTTAGACGCTCCTGATTTTTTAGATAGGGTATCTCTTCAACGGCACCCTGATACAACGGGTGTTCGCCGCGCTCATAAAAGTGCGCATCCAGTAAGGATTCAACATCTTCCACACTGACGGGACCATACGCAAAGCGACCCAGTGGCGTCTCTACTTCCAGCAGTGGCTCAAGCCAGAACAGACCACGTGAACTATTGCGTACCAGCTGCAGATCAATCGAGCGCTGACTGGCCTGACACTGAAGTGCCGTCGCAACTTCATTCGCACCCAGTGATAACGCGACCGAGTCAATCGGCACAAACACCCGGATACTCATAGTTTTTGCTCCAGAAGCTGCTTAAAGCGCTGCTGATTAACCCGGCTATAGGGCTTTCCATCAATCGAAATTGCTGGTCCTGTTGAACACAGACCGAGGCAATAAACCGGCTCCAGGGTGACATTTCCGTCTTCCGTTGTTTGATGATAATCGCAGCTTAACTGCTCCCTGACATAGCTATCGAGCGCTCTACCTCCACGCGCCTGGCAGGCTTCGGCCCTGCACACTTCAATGATATGCCGGCCTCCGGCATGACTGCGAAAATGGCGATAAAAGGTGATAACCCCATGAACTTCGGCACGTGAAAGGTTCAGGCCATCGGCGATCCAGCCAAGTGCCTGATCGGGGATATAACCGATGCTATCCTGTATCCCATGCAATACCGGCAGCAGCGCTCCTGGCATCGTTTCATGTTGAGCGATAATGTTCTGTATCAGCGCCCTGTCTATGACTTCATCCGGCATAATCGTCGCACCTTAAAATTGACTGGAAAATTAACCCCTGATTCAATGATGGGCGGACAAGTGTCCGCGCTTCACCAGTAGCAGAGTTCCTGTTTTAACCATGATTAGTGGCTCACTTAACTGTGGGCTACGCAACCAGCAACCCTCGGAATACTGGCCAAACTCATCACACAGCTCACCACTAATCACATAAATTTCTTCACCAGCTAAGCTCGGAGGCAGGATATTTTTATCTGAATCTGAATAACGCACCAGAGCCGTATGCTCTGCTTCAAATCGATGCAGTGTGAGCATCGAAAAACCATCGCTAACGGGTGTAAACGCCGACACTTTATAATCAACCCTGACCTGCGCCTTATCGTTCGCCTGAAACTGGTGCAACTTAACTAGAATTTCACAACCTTCCTGACTAAAAGGCGCATGCGTAAACCCTTCAGGATTTCTGATATAGGTGCCAGCGTGGTAGTCACCTAACTCATCCGAAAACACACCACTCAGTACCAGTATCTCTTCACCCCGGGGATGTTCATGGCGGCGGAAACTGGAACCTGCCTCAAATTCGACGATACTGGTCGCATGCCCGCTTTCGACTGCGTCAAAAGCCAGGCGTTTACGTTTAACGCCCACTGCAGGACTGGCTTCCCACTGCATTTTTGTGGTGTCGATAATGATTCTTTGATTGAAGTCCAGATTAAGCATTACTCTTCGCCATCTTCTCGGACTCTTTCACAATAGGATCTGGCATCCGGGTTTTCTACCGCCTGCACAATAGATTTAACCACTTCCCCAAATTGTTGCGGAGTCATCACCGCCATGATTCTGTTGATTAATTCCGGCTTTATAAAAGCCTGTGATATACGACCATCCGTTAATATCACATCGACCGCAGCCATCGAGTATTCCTGCTCGCTGGTTTCCTCCCGATCCATCAATTGGCGGTTCATTTCAAACAGCCGATCATATTCATCATCCACCAGATCCAGAAGATCATCATCCAGATCTTCAGCAAGCCTGACTTCCAGACTGTCTCCATATTGATCAGACTGCGGGAGCAGACCTTTGCTCTTAACAAAATCAATAAATAACTGAAACGGCTGCTGATGAAAAAATACGTATTGAAGCATCACTTATCCTGCTCTCTGTTGGGTAAAACATGAAACCTGTCCGACTACTAACCGTTGCGTGTATGCCCCCTCAAGGCGAAACTCGCAGGCTGTTCAGCCCAAAAGAGTTCCACACCCTTAACGCCTGCAAGGGTGTGAACTCTGGTTAAATACCTAGGCTGACGCGCCGGCTGCTTTGGCGGTATGGGTCGCAATGGCATCCATCAGGGCAGGTGAAAGGCAATCATATGACTCCAGTCCGAGTTCACTGATGCGTGATCTGACCGCGCTCATATTTTCAGGGCTTTCACCAGACTCGATAATCGAGGATACGAAAGCGGCAAACTCAGGTGCTGACCAGCCCTGTTCACTGGACAGTTCGGTATGAATGAAATCCAGACCATAAAAAGGGTGCGTCTTATCTTCAATTCGACCATACATATGCGCACCGCATTGCTGACAGGCATAGCGCTGTATGACCTGACTGTCATCAACAATAGCAAGCTTGTCTGCATTCGCGATCACGCTCACTTTGTCTCTCGGTACGACCGCTACCTGCGAAAATAAAACGCCTTCAGGCTTCCAGCACTGGGTACAACCGCAGACATGGTTATGCGCAGACTGTGAATCAACTTTTACTTTTACTGCATTTTCCGAGCATTGGCAGGACAGTGTTCCACCGGAAAAATTTGCATTGCCTGGCACTAATCCGGAATCGATAGCGGGATGTATTTTTATAGTCATTTAATAACTCCTCAAGATGTGGTTTGATTTTTAAATCAGTATGTAATGAATATTCATTCTAGTCAAATCCTAAATAAAAACTCATTCTTAGCGAAGCTTATCACAATTCTCTTGAATGTATTGAACATTCATTCTATTATATTTCCAGTTTGATCGTGTACGCTGGCGCACTGCCTGAGTACCTTAATCAGTCACCATTAGTCTTTAAGGAAGTTTTGAATTTACACAGTCTCC
>JACNJF010000138.1:0-2751 GCA_014382695.1 Gammaproteobacteria bacterium
GTCTCTTGACAAAATCATCCATCAGGTTCTTAAATAAACGAGTTTCAAGATTTAGCTCTAATGTGATGTTCCAGCTGAAACATAGGGAAGAGTGGTTCACTTAATTACAGCAACAAATATTCAAGAATCCATATCAACCCTGTTAATATTCTTTCTACATTACAGGAGTTTATACAATGGCCAGATACTTCAACCCTGACAGCTACGTTAAGGAAAAAAACCTCTCCAGTACGTTTGCCACGTCGTTATCCCCGTTTGTTTTATCGCCGCCAGGCGATCACTCCGGTACATCCTTTAAGATTTCAAGTCGGATGCTCTACACCGGATACATTTGAACTCTCTTAACCATTTATTTACTGGATATATGCTGACACCGGCAGCTTGTTAAGCACATCATTAAAGAATGCCCTGTTCAGAATGACCTCCAGTTCCTAAAATTTTAATGTTTATAAAAATCATATTTTAAAAATTTAAAGTCGAGGTGGAAGACATGCCAAGCTATTTACATCCTGGTGTTTATATTGAAGAAATCCCAAGCGGATCCAAGCCCATTGAAGGTGTAGCCACCTCAATCTGTGCCTTTGTCGGGTTTGCAAATAGAGGACCCGTTGGAGAGCCCACATTAATCGGAAACTTTGACGGTTATGTGAAAAACTTTGGCCCTATTGTCGATAAAGATGACGCAATGGGTCTAGCTGTTCAGGCGTTTTACCTGAATGGTGGTGGCAGCGCTTATATCTGCCGCCTCGCCGGCACGATTGCCACCTCGATTAATCAGACCGCGATTTCAGGCGAGGGTAGCTATGACCCTGCCACCAATACCCGAACCCCAGGCGCGAGTCCGGTTTTAATCATCGAAGCCTCCAGTCCGGGTGTCTGGGGTGATCAGATTCGTTTCAAGATAGAAAAACAGCAGCGCGACTCGCGTCTGTTTAACTTGATCACTGGCACCCTGGTCGATGGTACATTCAAAGAAGATAGCCGCTTTGATAATCTCTCGATGAATGCCAGCTCGGATGATTATATCGTCAACAGAATCAACCAGAGCTCGAACCAGATACAGGTCTCAATTCCCGCTTCGCAGCCCTATCAAAGTGCAAAAATTTCAGGTGCAGATGTAACCCTGCCAAATTTGCTAAGCTATCTAACGGATGCAACCAAAACCAAATCATTCATGATCAGCGTGAATGGCTCAGCCGCTAAAACGGTGACTCTTCCATCCAGCTTCAGCAACGCCAGTACCCGCGCCAACGTTGCCGCTGCTCTGCAGGAACAGATTCGGGCAGCACTCGCCATCAGTGAGATTGACGCCAGAGTAAGCGGCAATGCTTTTGAAATCGAAACCACCGGCACACATTCTTCCAGCAGCGAGATTCGACTCATTGACTCCGAGTTATTAACCGCTCTTGGACTGTCCTCCAGCCATGTCGCTACGCTCACCGGAGCCGATACCGGCGCTACACCACCAGCGATCACCAGCGGTAATAAATTCAGTGTGACGCTGGATGCGTTTAATCCAGTTGATGTGAGCTTTGCCGGCAATATCAGCGGTGGTGGCGCAATAGCGACGGAAATTGAACGCCAGTTGCGTAACGCTAATCCCGACATTACCTCTTTTGCAGGATTCACCTGCAGCTTTGATTCGGCTGCGCATAAGTTCACCCTGAAATCCGGCGGCACGGATGTGCTGGAATCCACCATCGGTCTGAGTGATGGCGCTGGCACCCCGCTGGTAACCCTCAAACTGGATGCGGCCACAGCGAAAAACGGGCGCAGTATGCGTCAGGGCATCGACCAGATTGTTCCGCGAGCCATGGCTGGTAGCAGCCCAGCTCCTGGTTTTGGAGAGCGCCTGCATAATGGACAGAACAGCACACCGGTTGCCGCTGACTTCACCAGTTTTTATAACACCACCCTGCGTAAGTACCGCGATGTCAGCATCATCGTACTCCCCGGCAGTAGCTGGGATGGTGCAAGCGGCCAGGCTAATATTGCGGCCTCCCTGGCGCATTGTGAATCGATGAAAAACCGTATGCTGATCATCGATCCAGCTAAAGGGAAAGAGCTACAAAATGCCACCGTAGTCAGCAGCCTGGGATTACCGACTTCCACCTACAGTGTGCTTTATTATCCCTGGGTGAGCATGGCAAACCCCGGCTATCACCCCGACAAAACACCCAATGCCGATAAAAACGTACTGGTTGCACCCTCAGCAATCGCCGCCGGTATGTGGGCCAAGATAGATGGCAAGCGTGGTGTCTGGAAAGCCCCGGCTGGCGTCGAAGCCCGCGTTACAGGTGCTGCCGGCCTGCAGTTTAACGTCGAAAACCTGGAACAGGATCAACTTAATCCACTCGGCATTAACTGTATCCGCAAACTGCCGAACTATGGCTCCGTTTTCTGGGGCTCGCGTTCACTCGCCACCAAAGCCGATCCTGAATGGCGTTACGTACCGGTGCGACGCACCGCGATCTATATCGAAGAGAGTATCTACAATGGCATTCAGTGGGCAGTGTTTGAACCCAATAATCATCATCTGTGGAGTTCATTACGGGCCAATGTCGGTTCATTCATGAACGGTCTTTTCCGGGCCGGTGCTTTTCAGGGGCAAACCGCCAACGATGCCTATTTCGTACGCTGCGGATTGGGCGACACGATGACGCAGGGTGATATCGATCGAGGCCAGGTCATCGTCACGATCGGATTTGCTCCGCTCAAACCGGCAGAGTTTGTCATCGTACGTATCCAGCA
>JACNJF010000138.1:3078-4273 GCA_014382695.1 Gammaproteobacteria bacterium
ACCGAGTACGAAGCCGTCACTCTGGAACAGGGCCTGACCCACGACCCGGTGTTCGAGAACTGGGCCAATCTGGTGAATAACATTCAGGGCGATGCCGCCATCTCACTGGTGAACTACCGCAAGGACATCATTATCAATGTGTTGAATCTACAGGGACAGGTGGCAATTTCCTACAAGCTCTATCGCGCCTGGGTCTCAGAATATCAGGCACTGCCTGAATTCGATGCGAATAGCATGAATGCGGTCGGCATTCAGACCCTGACCCTGCAGCACGAAGGCTGGGAACGCGATACCGCCGTTAGCGAGCCGTCTGAAACGTAAACCGGTCGGATCGCATGAAACTTCCCGGCGGTTTAATCGTGGATGGTCAGCTGCGCAGTGATTTCAGCTTTAAGCCTGTCACCGGCGCGCTCGAGCGTACGATCGCAGAAAGCGGATCAGCCCATCACACGCTGGCTCAGCAGGTCAGTGCAATACTGGTCTGCTGCCTCGACCGAGTCGCAGGTGTAACGGTCGATGCTGAACTGGTACGCGCCTTAAGCAGCGGCGACCGCCAGTATCTGATACATCAACTGGAAGCGCTGATCGAGTCAGCCCCTGAATGGTATACCTCGGCCTGTCACTACTGTGGCGAACTGATTCAATTTCAACTGCAAGCCGGTAGCCTGCCGGTAAAACCGGCCGGACACGGTTTCCCGCAGACATCCCTGAGCTTAAGCGTGGGTAAGGTTGTAATCAGAATCCCGACGGGAAGGGATGAGGAAAACCTCGCAACCCTGGCACAAAATGAGGCTTCAGCTTTACCCTACCTGTTGAACCAGCTGATTACCCGATCCGACGACTATCCTTTTGACAGTGCCACATTGAACGCCAAAGATTTTGCCTTAATCGACCAGTCACTGGAACAGATGGCGCCCCAACCTGCCGACTCGGTTCACGTTAACTGTCCTTACTGCAGCCAACAGCAGCAGATAAAAATCGACAGCTACGCGTGGATAACACGCAAAACGCAGGCGCTGGACGAAGAGGTTCACACCCTCGCCAGCAGTTACCACTGGTCCGAACAGGAGATACTGGGGCTCCCCAGAACGCGCCGCCAACGCTATCTGCAGCTGATCGAACGCAATGCCGGTAGACTGCATGGCGATGATTTTATGCAGGCTATCAGCGGAGGTGGAAAATGAGTTATCTCAGC
>JACNJF010000138.1:5180-18101 GCA_014382695.1 Gammaproteobacteria bacterium
GCGCGCAAGGAAGCCACTTCCAGTGCTGGCGCCAGTCAAAACCCGTTTGGACTGAGAGGATTGTAAGATGCCATTACCAACCTCTTCGCTGGCAAAAATCTGTAGCGTTATCCGCGAACACGTGGACACACTCGGCATGCCCACCAGCCCGGCTAACTGGGAAGTTACCGTCACCATCGGTGCACCCGGCGCCAACCTGTCTTCGACCACCAACCGGAATGTGCTGAACCTGTTTTTTTACCGCTTTGAACCCTTCAGTTTTGCTGCCGATGCCAAACCTGGCGATGTGCAATGGGTGAAAATGTTTTGCGTAATTACCGCATTTGGTATGGATGAAGATGTCAATAACGATGACAGCGTCGATTTCTCTGCCGGCTTTAATGAGCTGTGCATGCTGTCTCAGGTGATGCGCCTGTTTCAGGAGCGCCCGGTCATGCTGGTAGAGGGTGATGATGCGGGTGAAATGTGGCACATCCAGTTTATTCAACGCCCGCTGGCGGATGAACAGATCAACCAGATCTGGTCGACCCAGGGTGAGACCATATACCGACCTTCGCTGGTGTATGAAATTACTCTGGCCCCTGTTGAACCACTGGTAGCCAGTAGCCAAAGCGCTCGGGTTGCATCGGTGGGCACCCTGGCCAGCAGCAAGCTGCAGAATAAAAATACCATCTGGCCTGCCGACAGAGCCACCCGCTATCCGTCACTGGCTGCCGTTACGGTAGACCCCAGCAATCCACAATGGGCGCCTGCCATCATGATGCTGAGCGGTACAGCGAGCACCCGCCAGGCCAGTCTAAGCCTGCATCTGCAGCTTCCAGATAATGGGGCCAATGCCGATTTCAGCAATTTCCCTGAACTCGATATCTGGATTGCCGGGGATACTGCTAAAACTAACAATCTGACGCTGGTGGGTCAACTGCTACAAAATCCAGATGCCGATAAGAGCGCAGGTAAATGGCAGGATATACAGGTCATCCAGAATATCAGTGCCGATACCCTGACTCTCGATCCAGAGCATCTACCAGAAACAGCGCATATCCAGTTTACCCTGAGCCAATCGCACTGGACCAATATCAGTGCGGCCAGCCATAGCTGGCAGTTACAGTTATTCGCCGAACGTTATATCCGCTACCAAGCAGCCAGCGGTGAATGGCTGGAAACCACGCTAGAAAATGCGACGGTTCGGATGCGCAGTAATCCATTGCTGATCTCCATCACCAGAGAGGCACCCTGAGATGTCGGCAATCGCAGAAATGGTTCATCACAACAGTCTGGGCGCAGAGTGGAAACGTATAGAAATCCTTGCGCAATGCCTGCTGGAAGCCCGATCAGGCCGGGAGCCTGTGGAATCCCTGATCCAGCAACTGAAAGACAGCCAGCATCAGATTGAATTTCTGCGTAAAGATAAGAGTGTGTGGGATAAGCTCCCACTCACAGACCTTTCCCCGCTGGCGCTGGATCTGCTGGCCGTCACCTACGCCCCATTCAGCAACCCGAATGTGGCGCTGATGTACCAGGATCTACAGCAGTCCAGCAGTATCTATCCCGGACTGGCGTTCATCTACCGCCTGCTGGCGCTGAATGAACAGGAATACCACGCAGCACAAAGACTGCTTGAGCGCGACGGTGCATTGCTAATGCGAGGCCTGTTGCTGATCGAAGGCGAAGGTCCGTTGCTCCAGCTCAAACCCCATCCGGCGATCCTGCCATTGATCACCGGGCTGGCTCAAAGACCGTTGCAGATTCCGGGCGCGGTGCTGATCAAGATTCCAGCACGCTGGGATGAACTGATCATTCCCGCATCCCAGCTCACCATGCTGAAAGAATATTTACTGTGGATAGATCACGCCGATAAGGTCGTCAACGAATGGGGCGGACGACCCGCCGGTGGCCCTATCGCGCTGTTCAGCGGCCCTTCCGGCACCGGTAAAACCTTTGCCGCGAGTGTGATTGCGAATCAGCTCGGCTGGTTACTGTACCGGGTTGATCTGGGTAGCCTGATCAGCAAATATATCGGCGAAACCGAAAAAAATCTGAACGCGCTGTTCGATGCGGTGCAGGGACAGAACATACTGTTACAGTTCGATGAAGTGGATGCACTGATGGGCAAGCGCGGTGAAATCAAGGACGCGCGTGATCGCTATGCAAACATGGAAGTGAGCCATCTGCTGTCACGTATCGAACAGCATCAGGGGCCCTGCATCCTGACCACCAATCTGCGCAAACAGATCGACCCGGCGTTTCAGCGCCGTTTCCATTTCGTGATGACCTTCCCACGCCCGGAAGCCAGTGATCGACTCGCTCTGTGGCAATGCCTGCTACCGCAAAAAGCCCCACTGGAGCCAGGTCTGGACTTGCCACAGGTCGCAGAAGCGGTGGCGCTGTCGGGTGGAGAAATCCGCAACGCCGCCTACCATGCCGCGATTCTAGCCGCCGCACAGGACAGTCCGATCACGATGCAACATATCACCATCGGTGTGTGGCGCGTGTTGCAGAAAAACGACGGGCAGACGCGTAGCAATCAGCTCCGGCAACTGCTGCAGTACCTGCCTCAGGATATTATTTCAGGAGAGCCAGATGAGTGATAACAGGGTTCTGATCGATCAATTAACCATCCGTCTGCCCAATGGCTGGCAGGGTGATCCGGTTTATCTGGCGCGCAAGGTTTCTGAGCAGTTGCAACAGCAGGTACAACAGCTGCAACCGGCAAAACAACTATCCTTCGAACTGCGCGGTACTTTTGGCGGTAATGCACGCGCGGTCAGCAACCAGCTTGGCAGCCGTCTGTTAAGCCTGCAGCCCAATCGGGCGATACGGGGACAGAGTGATGATTAGAACCGCGAAAGGGATGCTGGTTGAATACGCTCTCAGCTTTCCGCCACTGGCGGTGGAGTTTGAGTTTAATCCGGAATCGCTGACCCGCAGCCGTACCGTCACCTTTGACGGCAGCGCATTGCCGATTGCCGACTTCAGAACACCGTCCGAAAGCAGCCGTATCGGTCAGGCGGCTTCTGCTGCCGCCGAAACTATCAGTTTTGATATCCTGCTGGATGCGACCGACAAGCTCAGCGATACCAGTCATCCGATGCATAACGTTGCACTGGTGTCCGGCATCGAACCGGAGATTGCAACCCTGCGCAGCATGCTGGAACCGAAAATCAGCGGCCCCGGCCCGTCCCAGATCATGGCTTTACTGGGAGCAGCCACTGCGCATGCACATGATCGCGATGAACACCTGAACGTTTTACTGTTTGTCTGGGGCACACATATCCTGCCGGTATTCATGACCAGTCTGAGCATCGAAGAACAGGCTCACCTGCCATTGTTAAAACCCTATCGCGCGAAAGCGTCCATCAGCCTGCAGGTACTGGAAAGCAACAACCCGTTCTATCAGGTAGAAAAAGTTCAGCGCATGATCATGTCGGCTGCCAATATGCTCAACTCACCGTTACCTTTTTAAGCGAGGCTATCATGCGTAAAAAAGGCTCCCGTTATGAAAACACCCGCCCCTTCACTGAGCAAAGCGGCTTTGCCGGTTTCAGAGAGCGCCCAATCAGTGCCGCAGCGGGCATCCTTGAACATACCGTGTTACATACCGACCGAATCGACTTGCTGGCACAGAGTTATTACCAGAATGACCGGCGCTGGTGGCGTGTGATGGATGCCAACGCAGAGTTTTTATACGGCGTGGAATTACTCGATGAACAGATGCAGGGCGATGTGATCGCGATACCGCCCTCCCGGGAGGCCGGCAAATGAATCTGGCCAGCCTGCTCGACACCAATACGCGCGATACCGGCGAGTGCATCATCAAAATTGGTGGTAGTGAATTCTCAGAATTCTATGCCAACCTGAAAACCACGTCGGTCACCCTCAAACGCCGAGACAGTGCAGAAGCCACGCTGACTTTTTCCATGATGAGAGACGCACTCGGGCACTGGCCACTGGCGCAAGACCCACGCATTAGGAGCTGGGCTCAGGTCGAAATTATTGTCGTGTTCGGTGACAGCGAACAACCCTTTTTCAGTGGCTATATCCGCGAGATCAAGACCGATCTGGCGCAAAGCGGGAATGTCGCCAGCGTCACTCTCAGCTGTCAGGATATCTTTATGGCGATGGATCGAAACTGTAAAAAAGTGACCTGGGATGAGGGCCGCGAAAGCCTTGATATTCTGCGCGAGATCATTTCCCCGTACGGGCTGACCCTGAACACCGACATCAGCTCAACCCCGGTCGATAACATCCATCAGAATAAAACCGACTACCGCTTTATTCGCGAACTGGCGGAAAAGAGTCAATACGAATGGTATCTACGCGATCTAAGCTCCGGGCAGCGCGAACTGGTTTTTGGCCCGGCTCGACTAACCGCCCAGGCCATCTCACAAAAACTGATGGTGCATGCTGGCAGGGCCACCAACTGCCTGAGCTTTAATGCGGCCTACGATGGCTACCAGCCGGATCGCATCAGCGTATCGACCGCCCCTCTGAGCGGTGTCGAGATTGATCAGAGCAACAATACACCACGACTGGAGTTGTTCGGGCAAACGATTACCGACTCCAGTCAAAGCGGGCTGGACGATTTCGAATGGTGTCTGCCACCGGGTGATGGCAACAACAGTGAAACCGCGAATGCCAGCGCACAGGCACAGGCCGAAGAGCGTTCGTTTAAGCTGAAAGCAAACGGACGCCTGGACGGCACCGCGTTTGGTGCACTGCTGTTACCCGGTAGCATCGTCGAAGTCGGCGGCAGCGGTCAGAATAATGGTAAATGGTATGTCGACAGCACCACCCATAACTTCGATGCGAGTGGTTACTTTGTCGATTTTGCATTAATCCGTAACAGTGCGAGCGGCAATGAAATCAGCTCTGCCCACAAACTCGCAGGAGTGATCTGATGCCCTCCCAGATTGAACAGCTTGTCACCCGCTCTCAGGAACAGTACTTCGGTAAGTACCGCGGCCTGGTGGTAGATAATCAGGACCCGGAAAAGCGTGCCCGCCTCACCTTGAGAATACCTTCTATTCTGGGGGAAATAGTCTCGCACTGGGCCGAACCCTGTCTACCGTTTGGCGGACTGGCCGATCAGGGATTGTTCATGGTGCCGGAGATCGATGCCCAGGTGTGGGTCGAGTTTGAAGCCGGCAATATCAACAAACCGATCTGGACTGGTACCACCTGGCAGCAAAGCGCCGATGTGCCCAGCGAGGCCGCGAATCGGTCACCCTCCATGCGCCAGTTAAAAACCCCTTCCGGGCATAGCCTGTCGTTCGATGATACCGAAGGTGAAGAAGAGATACGGTTGTACCATCCGGCCGATGCCGAACTCAAAATCGACGCGCAAGGGGTGGTCAGCGTGACCGATGCCGCCGGTGCCACGCTGGTGATGAATGCTGCAGATGCCTCGATCCAGATCACCGACAGTAATGGCAATAGCATCGTCATGGAAGCCTCTGGCACCACGGTGAGTGACAGCAATGGCAATAAGATAGTAATGGAGGGTGGCGGCATCAAAATAAGCAGCAGTGCAACCGTCACCATCGAAGGCAGTATGGTGAATGTCGGCGGTGCCGGTGGTGAACCGCTGATCAAGGGTCAAAGCTTTCTCACCCTGTTTGCGACCCATATGCATACCTGTACCGCACCCGGAGCACCCACTTCGCCACCGATTCCACAGGGTGAAATGTCGACGCTGAGTACCAGCAGCATGGTGAAATGAGATGGCACGATTAACCCGCACCCGCATTAACAACCGCGACTACATGAGCTTTCCTTTCCGTATTGGAGATCATGGCTCGACGCTGAGCAGTCGTCATCAGCACGTACGCGAACAGATCGAACAAATCCTGTTTACCAGCCCGGGCGAACGCTGGTATCGCGCCGATTTTGGCATCGGAGCGATGGCGCTGGTGTTTGAGCCCAACCATGCACCGATGTGGGAACTGGTCAAAAAACGCCTGCTGGCCACACTCGCAGAAGCCCTGAAGGGGGAAGTTCTGGCCGAATCACTGACGGTAGAGGTGGCCGGCGACAACGAAAAACTGAACATCATCATCAGTTATCAGATGGCAGCCTTACAGCATTCTGAAAAGCTCGAATTCAGCCTGAATGGAGATCAATGATGGCGAATCCTCCTGTCGTCAATCTTCACTATGAAGCGGGCTGCGGAGACTGCGGAAAACGCGCGGTCGAACTACCCGCGACCCTGCCCGACATCGGTGATGACTTTGACTGGGATGTACGTGATTACGATGGCTATCGTCTGTTCATGCTGGAACAGCTGGCTGCGCGTTTTGGCGAACGGAGCAGCTGGACCCCGGCCGACATGGAGGTGGTGCTGGTAGAAACACTGTCCGTGGTGCTCGACCAGCTGTCCGATATGAACGATCGCATACAGGCCGAAACCTTTCTCGAAACGGCGCGAAATCCGGCCAGCGTTCGGCGCCTGCTGGAGATGATTGGATACAGGCCAGCGCTGCACATAGACGCTGAAATGCTGAAAACAGCCGGAGTCGATAAAGCACTGGATGCTAACCAGAAACTGGAAGTGCTGTGGAGTTACTACCCGCACCTGATGCAGCAGGCCAAACAGCAGGGACCACGTTCGATCCATCAGCAACACCGTATGGTGACACTGCAGGATTACCGCAATCAGTTACTCGGCCATCCACTGGTACTTGCGGTCGATGCCTACTCACGCTGGAGTGGCGCCTGGAACACCCATTACGTGGTGATCCGCCTGATCAACAACCTGCAACTGGATACCGAGTTAAGCAAACAGCTGATCATTCCCGATAGCCACAATATCGAACAAAAATTTGAACGGTTTACGACCCGTCTGCGTAGCTATTACCAGCAGCAGGAAATTGAAAAGGTACCCGCAGTAGAAGGGCGCAATGCCCGCTTCCTGCTGCAGGATGTGATCAAACGCCAGCGCATGATAGGACAGGAAGTGCTGTTACAGGACGCAACCCTGGTCGGTATCGTGTTATCTATTTCGATAAATATCAGCGGCGATTATTTCCGCAGCGAGATTAGCGATGCTGTTGATGGCGCCCTGATCCGTTCGCCCGACGGCTTTTTTGCGCCTGGAAACTTAGCCTTCGGTGAAGACGTGGTCGCGAGCGATATTATTGAACGTCTGGTCACACTGGAGGGTATTCAGTCGGTGTGTATCAACCGCATGAAACGTCTCGGCTCGATCTATGGCGATCAATCCGGTAGCGGCAGAATCGTGCTGCAGGGACACGAAGTGGGCGTACTCGAAAACAAACCTGGAAATGCTGAGCGCGGTTTACTACGTGTCAGCCTGCACGGAGGGAAAGCGGGATGAAACTCAATGCTAAAAAAGATCTGACGCGCTGGAATCGTGCCGGCCTCAGCCAGTTCCGCTACATCGATGGCAATGCCATCAGTTATCTGGAAACACTGCGCCTCGAACTGCTGCAGCAGTTTAACGCCACGCCTCAGCATCAATGGAGTGAACTCGCCACACGCTTACCCGAATTGCCGGATGAAGATACACAACAGCGCAATCAGCGTTTAAGCAGCCAGTACTATGACGAAAGACGCGACTATGCGTGGGAGATACTGCGCAGCTTTTCGCGCAGCGCACATATTCTGGGTGAGTATATCAATGCCTACGCCAATGAAGCCTACCTGCCCACGGCAACCGAATGGGACAATGTACGCAGACTGGTGGCGATGCTGGATTACCGCCCCTCCCCGCCCGCCTCCGCCGCAACCTATATTGCGCTACTGTTAAAAAAGAGTCAGAGCGGAATGATAGAAGCTGGTTTTGCGCTTAAAAACAAACCAGGCAAAGGTGAGTCGACCGTTATTTTTGAAACCCGGCAAAATCTGCAGGGCTCGGCCGCCATCAACCAGCTACGCCTGCATCAATGGAATATCAATGATGCTGTATTTCAGACATCCGCTAACAGCATCACTTTCCCGTTAGCAGCGGACATAAAAGGTCTGCACAAGGGCATGACGGGCGTACTGACTAACAGCATCAAGGGTATTCCGGTTCGGGTTCTCAATATTCAGCAGAATGCGGAGCTGGATACGCAACTGACTTTACAGTTTCTGAATTCAGATCGCCCCGATAACGACTTCAAATATCACAATACCCGGCTTTATCTGGATCCAAAATTTATCGAATCACCTCATCCACGCGGACCTAACAGCCTGGTAACCGATAGCGATCTACCAGTGACTAGCGAGTCGATAATTTTCGTGCGCAATGGTGACTGGAGCGCACATCGCATCAACGCGCATGAATTCCGCAAGCTTAGCCTGAGCGGTACGCTACCGGAACTGAGCAAGGGCGATAATATATATCGCGCTATAGCTCTCCACGGGCAAACGCACAAAAAATTAAATGCCGGGAAAATTTATATCCTGCCAGCAGACTTTGATCCGGATCATGCTTTTTTCATTAACGAGTCGCTACAGAAGGTTAGCACCACCTTTATCGACAAAGTAATCGATGAAACCGATGGCAGAATTAAAAGTCCGCATAGCACTATTAAGGGCACCCCTCTGCGCTATGTAGAAGATAACAACTTCGGCGCTGTCATTTACATGCCTGGCACCCCTTTTTCCGCCAGGGTCGAACAGGCTCCGTTAACCGAGCTAAGTTTCAGTGGTAAAAAAACAGCCCTGCGCGAGGATCAATGGGTATTGATTAAAGCCGCCGATGGGACACTGCGCTGTGATCGAATCACAGGCATAGACCAGCAAAAGGATCAATTCAACCTGAGACTCAGTGCCGATGCCTCCAGCGTTAACCTTCAGCAGCTCAGCGCAGATTTTGCCATTACAGCCCGGCTCAAGCAGCATGACAACAATCAGCACCAGGCCTGGAGTTCATCCAGTACCGATGCTATCACGGTAATCGAGATACAGGCTGACGCCGCGCTGACTGCGCTCCACATCGGTCAGAAGTTGATTGTATCCAGTGACAGCATCAGTCATGCGCTGACCCTGCAGGAAATCATCCCATCCAGCGATAAGATCACTCTCCACCTGTCTCCACCTTTCCATCTGGATACCCGCTCTGGCGCGATGACCCGATACAACAGCGTGATCTATGGCAATGTGGTGCAGGCCACTCATGGCGAAAGCCAGCCCGAAAAAATCATCGGTAATGGCGACGCGTCTTTAACCAACCAGCAGTTTGAATTACCGTCCGACAATATCGCATGGATTGCGGATAGTGCGTTCAATGCTGGAGTACGCGCAGATCTCATCGTTAAGGTTGGACAACGGGTGTGGAAACAGGTGGCCGATCTCTCGCTGTCGACTGCGGAAGACCACCATTACAGCGTCAAAATCGATCAGGATAACCGCCTGTTTATCTGTTTCGGCGATGGCCGACAGGCTCGCCGTCTACCCACCGGCATCGATAATGTGCGTGTAGTTTATCGCAATGGTCAGGGCGTAGAAGGCAATCTAAAACCCGGCTCACTGGCTAAGATTGCGCGCCCGCATGTGCTGGTAGAAGACTTCGTCGCGCCCATCGCGAGCAGTGGTGGTGCCGGCAAAGAGTCGGCAGAGTCGATGCGTGACACGGCACCCGCCACCGTACTGTCACTGTCGAGGGCGGTATCGATCGATGACTTCACCCATCTGGCCAGTCATCACAGCATGGTCTGGCAGGCTCGCGCCTTCGAAAAAATGCCCGACCGGCCATCGCGACCACTGATCGAAGTGGTCATAGTCCAGGCCGGAGGAGCCACCTTTAGTGCCGGCTCGGACAGCGCCACCCTGATTAAAAATTTTCTGATCGAACATGCGGTACCGGAAACACCGGTTTCCGTGGTTTCCTATAAACCGCTGTTGATGCAGCTAGAGCTTTCGATCATGGTGGATGAGGCGGCTTACGATAAAAAGCAGGTTGAAGCTGCCGTTAAGGCACATATCGAAAACGCCTTTACCATCCAGCAACGCCGGTTAGGCCAGGCCCTGTATCGTAGCGAAGTGATTGCATTACTGGAGCAGGTAGAAGGCGTCGAAAACGGGCATTGCGAAATCCTGAATGCTAATTACTCAACACTGGGTGCGACCAGTCGACCGCGCATGCAGCAGGCGAGCGATGGCATGACCCGAAAAGTATCGATCAAACCTGATCAGCTGATCTATCTGGATAGCACGGCGTATCCGTTACAGATCAGTTGTCGCAGCTATGAAATCTAGGAGCCGAACATGACACAAACCTACAACCCGGCTAAACAGATTGATCACGCAGAACTGCTGTATAAAATCCTGCCCGCAATTTATCGCGATAAAGACAGCAGCCGTGATCTGCAAAAATATCTCAACGCCAGCGGATTACTGCTGAATCAGCTCCATCAAACCCTGCTGCAGCGTTATGCCGATATTTTCCCGGATAGTGACAGCGCGTTTGGGCTCGACTCACAGACCTGGTTATTACCCTATATCGCCGATTTATTCGACGTCAGGCTGGTCTCTCCACATGTAGAGGGACAGCGTGAAGAGATTGCAAACGCGATCTCATGGCGCAAGGCCAAAGGCACCATCGATGTCGTGGAACAGATCGCTGAAGCGATTGGCAATCTGGAAGTTGTCGTACACGAAGGCTGGAAAAGGGTCGCCACCACCGCACGTCCGGGCATGCCCGTGTTAGCACTGGAGGCCTACGGCTATAGTGATCAATCAAACTACAGCGACGGCTTTAAGCAGCATCAGAAAAGTGCCACCCCAGATCTGGCTCCTTTATGGGCAAGACATCCTGCCCTGCCCGCTGGCACGGTCGATTTACGCTGTCCGGGCGGAGCCGTAAAAGCCACTGCAGACAATCCCGCCGCGCTCATCAGCCGCCTGAATCAGAAACAGTACCGCTGGCGTCAGAGCAGTCTACATGGAGCACCCGCCTGTAATAAGGGCCATAGTATTCTACCGATGCAAAACCGCACTCCAGACTGGATTCCCGGTTATTTCGACGATGCATCGGTACGCACCGTCGACTTTCGCAATCCGGGCTGGCGTCAGGGTCACTATCATCCACGCAGAGTGTTGCTATACAGCGCTGCACACCCCGGATTTTTTCAACCGGTACCGCCAAACAGGCGCTTTTCATGGCCCGAGAACTTAACCGATTTACTCACCAACCCGCAGTTTATTAAACGGGTTAAGGTCGAGATGAATGGCGCTGAACTAACATTACGCAATAAATCGCTGGATGAAAAAATCTTCCGCCCGATTCTGATTCGTAAACCGGTCAGGCTGGGACAGGTGGCCAGTGGCATCGGCCCGGCAGATCCTGCGCGCTGGCGCTTTGAGGGTTTCATTTTCAGCCGCACGATTGAACTGGATTCAGGCCGACTGGAACTGGATCGTTGCGCCGTGTTTGCAGCTGAAGTGCATAGCGTTGATTTGAACAATCCGGTGCTGAGCGCCGATAACTGCCTGTTAAAAAAATTGCAGGCCGCCAGTGGGCTGGTTCGTCTGCAGTACTGCACGATCCTGAACCGCAGCATCGTGGAAAAACTGTTTGCCAGTGACTGCATCTTTAACGGACTGATACGCAAGGATCATAACCCCGCCAGTAAGCCTGGCAAGGGTTGTGTGCGCTATTCCAGTCTGCTCCCCACACAGGACAGTGGTGAGCTGTATCTGTTTCATACACAGGCAGTCAAGGCCGTATTCAAAACTGAAATCTTCCCGCGAGCGGGCTGTGGTGTGTTGCATTGTGCAAATCCCACACAGATTTCGACCGGCGCAGAAGATGGCGCTGAAATGGGGGCTTATCATCACCTCTATCTGAGTGCCAGAACTCAGGCCGTGTTAAAAAAACTGGAAGATTTTTTACCCGCAGGCATGCAGGCAGTGGTCATTCCAGATGACTCACTGGCAGATTTACCCGGTGAATTTAGCAATCCACCTGACCCGGCCTGAAACAATCGTAAATACACAGATAACCATGAATATTGACCGTTGGAGCAATCATGAAAATACAGAAATCGCGTAACAGCAGGCAGCCTGACAAAGATTATTCAGCGGTGTGCCATCAGCAGGGAAGAATGCTCACCGATTCTGATTTAACCGAGCAGGCGCTGATTTCCAGAGATCGCCTGAACCAGGCCCTGCAGGATGTGATTGGCAGCGGTACACCGCGCCATAACGCCCTGTTACGCCAGGCCGCAGACGGTAGTCTCAGCCTGCACTGGGGACGCATCTACATCGACGGTATACCCGGCGAAATTCGCGCGGCGAAGAATGCAAGCAGCCCCGACCTCTTCAACTATGCCCAACAGCTGTATTACCCGCAGCCACCGGTGTTACCCGCAAGCGCACCCTATCGCTACTATGTGGATTGCTGGGAACGTACGATCAGCTGGCTGGATGATGCCATGCTGCGTGATCCGGGTCTGCAGGGTGCCGACACCACCACCCGAACCCAGACCCTTGCTCAGGTAAAATACTGTAGCAGCGCAATCGACCCCCTGTGCGCAGACATCAATCCAGCCATCGGCAATGCGCGCCTGCGTCTGCAATTACGCAGCCTGTCGATGCTTACCAATCCCTGCGACCCCTGCGCCGACGAACTCGACCTGAACACACCGGTAGGCAATTACCTGTTCCGCGTGGAAGTGCATGATGTTGAATACAACCTGAGTAATCAACCGGTTGCACTGGTGCTTAAATGGTCATCAGAGAATGCCGCAGAAGCCTATAAAACTGCCGAGGTGCCACCCGATTTTTCCAGTAATCAATTCGTCTATGAGTTTTTTGATGACGTCAGCGAAACCCGCCAGGGCATACACCTGGCGCGTGACAGTAGCACCCAGAAAAGAATCATCGATGGCTCACGCCCTGCACTCCAGAATACTTTCAGTGCCAGCTCCGCAGCCGCCAGGCAATTCGTCAGACGCTGGGACGGCTGGTGCCGAATAC
>JACNJF010000194.1 GCA_014382695.1 Gammaproteobacteria bacterium
TCATCAAGCATCGGAGTATCATACTTTGCCATTGTGCAGTCTCCTATTAAGACTCTAGTTAACTTATAAGTTATTGTTTATCGGTCTTGTAACAGAGTATTACAAGAATGCGGGGATTTTAGTCTTGAGCAAGCGCTTTGCACACTCACCTGAAGGGATGGAATAGTGGTATATGATTACCCCCATAGGGATATACATAATTTTTATCTGATTCTATATTTTAATTTATTATTTTCTAATAACCTAATCTTACAGACCAAAACCGATGAGTTATCTGGATCTTGACGACCATAAAGCCTACCAGAAATGGGTCGGTTATAAACAGAGCAGATACGAGTTACGCAGTGACTCCGGGTTCTCTCTACTCAATGCCGTTGAACCCGACGGCACTATCCCTGAACAATCGCTGACAAACCTTAAAACACAAGTTAGTGATTATAATTTTTCACTGTATAAGATGCTGGGTCCCGCCGAGGATCATCTGGCGGTGGTAAAAAAGGTGGGTAGTCAGATGGGCCTGCAGCAGCTAGATAAAAATCTTTGCGCCCGGGAAGATCGCATTACCCGCCTTAGTGTGGTTGAAAATGGTCGTCCCAATCATTATATACCCTATTCGAACAAGGCGATTGGCTGGCATACCGATGGGTACTATAACCCGATGCAACAGCGTGTACAGGCCATGGTACTGCATTGCGAGCAGCCGGCCGCTGCCGGTGGCGAGAATCAGTTACTCGATCACGAGATGGCTTATATTCATCTGCGTAACGAAAACCCGGATTTTATCCGCGCCTTATCGCAGCCAGCCGTTATGTGTATACCGGAGAACATCGAAAATGGCGAGCTACTAAGAGCACAAACCTGTAGTGCGGTATTCATGGAAGAGCAAGGCCATGCTTTGAATATGCGATATAGCCGACGCAAACACAATATTATCTGGTCCGATGATGTGCTGACGCAGGAGGCGCTGGATTGTCTGGATGGGTTTCTGGAGTCGGACTCACCCTACCATGTACGCTACCGTCTGAATCAGGGCGAAGGTGTTATGTGTAATAATGTATTGCATACACGCACTGCCTTTACCGACAGTGCTGAACATAAGCGAGTTTATTATCGGGCTCGATACTACAACCGAATTGAATGTTAGAGAGAGAATTTTATGCTGTGGCTAAGTGAAGTACTACTGCAAAACCCGCAACTGGAGTCGTTTGAAGATCTACAGGATGTCATTTCTAAGCGCGCGGCTGCGGGAGAGCGTTTTTTCAGAATGGATTTAAAACCGCCGTTCAGCGATACCCCCGGAAACTGGGAAGATCGCCTGGAAGCTGTTTTTACCGCAGTACGCTAAAGCAGGGGAGTCAATTCTATGTACTGGCAGGAAGATCAGGATAAAGGTGAGCACTTCGTTGTTCCAGATGATGTAGTGGACCTACTGTTCAGTATCGAGTGCAGAGATCTGCCGCTGGATCATGGCTTTGTACTGTCACAGCAGATCATAAAAAATCTGCCCTGGATACAGGAAGAGCCGCAGGCAGGCATCCATCAGATACATGTGGCCGAATCGGCGAATGGCTGGATGCGTCCGGAAAATACTGAAACCGAAGTGCTGTGTGTTTCTCGTCGTACTAAAATGACACTACGATTGCCAGCCAGCAGACTGGATGAGGCAACAGCATTGACTGGAAAAACGCTCGACATACAGGGCCATGCGTTGACGGTAGGGCGTTTCTCTACCCGCAAACTGAGTCGATTAACCACTATATTTGCGCGTTATGTGGATACCCTCGGTAGCGATGACGAAACCGAGTTCCTGGAGTCGATGCAGCAACAACTGTTGCAGAAAGGCATCCGGGTTAAGAAGATGATGAGTGGAAGGCTGCTCACCCATCAAAGCGATGAAGGCATCATCCTCACCCGTAAACTGATGGTTAGCGACCTGACCGTTGAAGAGTCTGTGCTGCTGCAGGAGCAGGGCATAGGCGACCGAAAATTAATGGGAATGGGTATCTTTATGCCACATAAGGGCATAGATGCGGTGAATAAAAAGCAGGAAGGCTAGTCACTTACTATAACCAATGGGATAAGTGACTTTTCTAAAAACTTGTGGGAAAGTACTGCCCGAATTATTCCATTGATAACAACTTAACGATATTGAGGCATACCTATGGCACTTGAGTCAGTCGAAAGAACAGAAAAAGGTTACCTGGTCAATTCAAATGACTGGAATGAAGAAATCGCAGCAGAGCTTTTTGCAGAAGAAGGCATTACTCCTACCAAAGAACACTGGGATATCATCAAGTACGTGCGTGAGGAAACGCTGGGTGGAGATGAGCCGAATGAGCGTAGCATCATGAAAGCGATGGGCAAGATCTGGGGGCGCAAGGTGAGCTCGAAGGAAATGTATGAAATGTTTCCCCTTATGCCGTCCAAGCAGGGTCTGAAGATTGGTGGTTGTCCGCAAAGTACCCGTAAAGGCGGTTATTGATTCAAGATTTTCTGTGAGAGTATTGCTGAAGTAGTGGATAAAAAGGTATTTTCTACCACCTTAGTAATAGTGACGTAAAGCGACTATTCGCTTACTCTTTCGCCATCTTACAGGTTTATTAGCACACAGTTTGCAGAGGAAGAATTTATGAGCGACAAAGCGGCAAAGATTCAAGAGCTGATCGAAATGCAGAAAAAATTTATTGCATACGAACAAAAAAATGGCGTTAACTTCAAAGACTATTTCACACCAGAAGCTGGTCATGAGTTAGATGGTTACCGTCAATCTTATATGGATAAGGCGATGGAACTGGTCGATATTGCGCATGCGGAAAAAGGATCGCATCGTTAATCTACAATTTAATACCTGGTCCCAGAAAAGCCGCTTTCTAGCGGCTTTTTTTATGGCTGGCTCAAAAAGTTTTAAGCTTTATCTATAGCTCCTGTTATATGGTCAAAAGGGTGGGAATATAAATCAGACGTGATTTAAGGTCTTTGTTCTATACTTTATTTATCTAAACCTGTTTACTCAGACTGGAACAACCTGAATCACACTAAAAACGGCACGTATGATTTTAGCGCAACCATTAACTCGACCGGATATAGGGATGCATCAGTCTATCTCTGTTGGCATCAATGGCTTATTCCATGATCTCGAATATAGTTTAAGTTTACTTTTCAATATATTGATTTATTTAGTATTTGTATCAATATTTCTGCTGTCTTCTGTTGCATTTGCCAATCAGGCACCTGGTTTTGTGGCAACCTCTTTACTACGCGTAGCCCTCGATGATAACTATCCACCATACGTCATGCGTAGGACTGATGGTTCAGTTGAAGGTTACCTGATCGATGAATGGAAGTTGTGGGAAGCTAAAACCGGTGTCAAAGTCGAGCTGATTGCGACGGACTGGGCGCAGGCAAAAAAAAACATGGCAGAGGGCCGCTCCGATGTGATTGATACTATCTTCCGCACGTCTGAGAGGGAAACCCGACTGGAATTCAGTGCGCCATACGCGACCTTGCCCGTTTCCATCTATACGATTTCGAAACTGCTCGGTATCAATGATATCAACGGACTGGAAGGCTTTCGGGTGGGTGTAAAGGATGGTGATGCCTGTGTCGACAGGCTGCGTGCCGGCGGAATTACCGATATAAAGCCTTATACCGATTATGAAACCCTGTTGCAGGCAGTTCTGGCTGAGAAGGTGCATGTTTTCTGTATGGATGATCCCCCTGCCAATTATCTTATTTTCCGGGCTGGAGCCGAACACAAGCTACTCAAGGCTTTTAGCCTGTATAGCGGAGAGTTTCATCGTGCCGTGCGCAAAGGTGATAGCGCGACTCTGGCTCTGGTTGAGTCGGGATTTGCAGCGATTACAGCGCCTGAGCGTGAAGCGTTGCAGGATAAGTGGATGGGACAGAGCCTGCAAAATCCATTGCTACGCAATCTCATTTATTACCTTGTTATTGCTGCGATCCTGGCGGTGTTACTGCTGGTCGTATCACTCATACTTCGCCATCTGGTGAGAGTACGCACAGCCGCTCTGGTCACTTCACAAAATAAACTGCAGGCGACACTGGATGCGTTACCGGACCTCTTGTTTGAGATGGATATCAACGGGTGTTATCTCGCTTACCACTCTCCCCGCACCGATTTACTGGCGCTTCCTGTCGAGCATTTTCTGGGCAAGAAAAACGATGAATTATTGCCGCCCGAAGTGGCTAAAATTGGCATGGAGGCAATACAAGAAGCCGCACAAATGGGCTTTTCCTCGGGCCGCCAGTTTGAGTTAAGGCTCGGTGGTGTGATTCACTGGTTTGAGCTATCGGTTGCTCGAAAATCGGGTGAGGCTGGCAAACTTCCTTCCTTCGTCGTACTTTCTCGTGATATCACCTCACGTAAGCTGGCAGAGTTACAGGTTGCCCGTTTGACCCGTCTATACGCAGCCTTAAGTCAGTGCAACCAGGCGATAGTACGTTGCACAACTGAAGCTGAGCTGTTTACCCAGATTTGCCGCGATGCGGTGAATTTTGGTGGGATGAAAATGGCCTGGATCGGTTTGATGGACGAAACCACCAACAGTGTTAATCCAGTGGCCGCTTTTGGCGAGGGAATTAAGTATCTGGAGGGACTGGAGATTTCCCTGGATGCGAATTCAGCCAGTGGTCGTGGCCCGACCGGAATCGCCTTACGCGAAGACCGGCCTTACTGGTGCCAGGATTTTGAGCAGGATCCGGCTACTGCACTTTGGCATGAGCGCGCTGCAGAGTTTGGCTGGAAATCATCGGCGGCATTACCTCTTTACCGCAACAATATCATCATCGGTGCCTTTAATCTGTATGAAGATAGTGTCGATGCGTTTGATGAGGCCGCGCAAAACCTGCTGGTCGAAATGGCAACCGATATCAGCTATGCGCTGACCAATTTTGCCCATCAGCAAGCGCGCCAGCAGGCGGAACATGAACGTGAACAGTTGCTGCAACGAGAACAGCAGGCACGCAATGAAGCCGATAAAACGCGCCGGACCATCAGCGATATCATCGGTAGAATCAGTGATGGCTTCGTCGCACTGGACAGAAACTGGTGCTACACCTATGTCAATTCTCAGGCTGCTGAGATGTTTGATCGTAGCGTAGAACAACTAGTCGGTAAGCATATCTGGACAGAGTTCCCCGAAGGGGTGGGGCAAAAATTTCAACTGGCCTACGAAAAAGCGATGCATGAGCAGAAACCAGCTTTTTTTGAGGAGTATTATCCACCTTATAAGCGCTGGTTTGAGAATCACATCTATCCATCCCCGGATGGGATATCGATTTACTTTCACGATGTCACCGAACGCAAGCGCATAGAGCAGGCATTACGCGAAAGTGAACAGGCTTACCGCGCTACTTTTGAGCAGGCCGCTGTGGGTATTGCAAATGTAGCAGCCGATGGGACCTGGCTCGAGGTTAATAACCGGCTGGCTGAGATTGTCGGCTATACGCATGATGAGTTACTCGAGTTGACCTTTCAGGACATCACGCATCCGGCTGATCTACAGAAAGATCTGGACAGTGTGCATCGGTTACTGGCTGGAGAAATCGATACCTACAAAATGGAGAAGCGCTATATCCGTAAGTCAGGTGACTTCATATGGATACAGTTAACTGCTTCGCTGGTGAAAAATGATGACGGATCGCCCAAATACTTTATTTCAGTAATAGAGGATATCCATCAGCGTAAACTTGATGAGGTTCAATTGCATAAATTGTCGATCGTGGTTGAGCAAAGCCCCAATCCCATCATGATTACCGATCTGGACACCAAGATTGAGTATGTGAATGCAGCTTTCAATCAAGTCTCCGGTTACAGTTCAGACGAAGCGCTGGGGAAAACACCGCAATTATTAAAATCAGGCGAGACTCCCATCGAGGTCTATCAGGATATGTGGGCACATCTTTTACGCGGTGAGGTATGGCGTGGAGAACTAACCAATCAACGCAAGGATGGCAGCGTGTATGACGAGCTGGCGATCATTTCGCCGGTGCGTGATGCCAATGGAACTATCACCAATTATCTCGGCATCAAGGAAAACATTACCGAGAAAAAGCATGCTGAAGCGCGCATTCAGCAACTGGCCTATTTTGACCAACTCACCGGCCTGCCCAATCGCAGCCAGTTGATTGACCGCTTCAATTCTGCACTCAGTTTTGCGCAACGTAATACTGAGAAATTGGCGCTCATGTTTCTGGATCTGGATCATTTCAAGAATATCAATGACACCCTGGGGCATAGTATTGGAGATAAATTACTGGTAAAGGTTGCGCACCGGCTTAAACGTATCCTGCGCGAAGAGGACACTTTATCGAGGCTGGGCGGTGATGAGTTCATCCTGTTATTGCCAAATACCGAGGAAGATGAAGCGCGCCAGATTGCGATTAAACTGATTGAAGCGATTGCTCTACCGTTTCAGCTTGATCAGTATGAACTGGGAAGTACGCTGTCGATAGGTATTGCGATCTACCCGCTTGATGGCGAAGACTTTGAAACACTGCTACGCAATGCGGATACCGCAATGTACCGGGTGAAACAGGCCGCGCGTAACGATTTCTGTTTCTTTACCGAGGAGATGCAACTGCATTCTGCGCGCGCATTGAAACTACTGAATGCATTACGTCATGCGCTGGCACGGAATGAACTGCAGCTACATTATCAGCCACAAATAGAGTTGGTCAGTGGAAGGGTGATTGGTGCGGAAGCCTTACTGCGTTGGAACAATGCTGAGCTGGGTATGATTTCACCGGCTGAGTTTATCCCGATTGCGGAAGAGAGTGGACTGATTTTACCGATCGGTGAATGGGTGTTGCGCAGCGCAGTGACTCAGATGAAGCGCTGGATGGATGACGGCCTGGCACCGATTGTCGTAGCCGTGAATCTGTCCGTGGTGCAGTTTCGTCATCCTAATCTGACCGACCTGGTCACACGGATACTGAAACAGGCTGGTTTGCCGGCGCAGTATCTGGAGCTGGAGTTGACCGAGGCGGTTGCGATGAAAGATCCACAGGGTGCTATTGGAGTGATGAACCGATTGCATGAGCAAGGTATCCAGATGTCGATCGATGACTTTGGAACCGGTTATTCCAGTTTGAGTTATCTAAAGAAATTCAAGATTGCCAAACTCAAAATCGACCAGTCATTTGTACGCGATATTATTGATGATCCGGATGATAGGGCGATTGTGGTTGCGATCATCAATCTGGCCCGTAGTCTGGGTATCCAAACCCTTGCCGAAGGGGTCGAAACGGAGCATCAGCAGTCACTCCTGCAGGCCCAGGGCTGTGATGAAGTGCAGGGTTATTACTACAGCAGACCGCTGCCGGCGGATCAGTTTGAAGCCTATGTGCGGAATAAGACAGGCTTAAATTGATGTTGTCTCGATCCGCTTAAAGTTCGACCCAGCGCCGCACCAGATTATTAAAGGTAGCACTAATCTTACGGGTCGCTTCTGAGTTGGGTAATTCTTTATACAGCATTTCACGTGCCTGATTCAGCTCGTAAAGCATTTCGCGTTTTGCTGGATCGCGCACGGTACTTTGTGACCAGGTGACCGCAACCAGTCGAACTCCACTGGTAACCGGCGCGACATAATGACGACTATGCGACGGGTACATCACTGCAGAACCGGCTTGCAGCTTGATCTGCCTTTCACCATAGCTATCCATGATGGTCAGTTCGCCCCCTTCATAGTCTTCCGGATCGGATAAGAAAATGGTGGTTGAGACATCGGTGCGGTAGAGTTCTCCCTGACCCATGATCGGATCATCGACATGTTCACCATACGCCATACCCTGTTCATAACGCACATAAAACGGGGCCGCGACACGTTTTGGCCACACCACCGCCTTAAATTTCGGGTGGCGCACCAGGTTACCCATTACCAATTCATTGAGTTCATTAAAATGGCTCGATTGCGGATTCATTTCCTGATTATTTTTGACCCCCCTGGCCATCATGCCTGCAGAAAGCCTGCCATCGACGAAAGGGGAATCCTGCAGTAACTGCCTTATTTTAGTCAGGTTTTGTGCGGATATAAGGTGATCAATAGAAGCTAACATAGGTATAATGACTCAAAAATTGACAGGAAAACGCATGATACTGAATATCCTAATTGAAGACCAAAGTTATCCCGTGGAAGTGCCGGAGGCGATTGTGATGGAAGCCGGTGATTATTTTCAGACTCTGGACAAAGATATGGACAAGGGCTGGCAGATGAGTCGAAGCTGGGTGGATAAGCCCAATGTCGAGCAGCGTTGTCAGATCGTGGCCGACCGGATTCTGGGTGCATTTGAGCAGGAAAATAAAGCCTCACTGGTGATGCTGTCGGCGTATATCCTGTCGCGCTACCCGAGCGTGAAGAGCGTTTCGATTAGTACCGATGGTGAAATGCAGGAAACTTCTTTCGACTTTTAAAGGTTTTTTTTAAATCCAGGCTGCGCTGTCTTGCTAACCCGCTTAGCAATGCTGTTCTGACGGTGCCCATCGAAACGGTGTATGGTGTTGAAGCAAATTTACCTCTCTCTGATATTCCTGTTCAGCGTGCCGTTAAGCGCGCAGACGGCTTGCTGGGAGATAGAAAATAACGACCAGCGTCTGGCTTGCTACGACCAGCAGGAACAAGCTGCCGAAGACGCGCTACCTCTGGACCGGATCAAAAGCCGGAAAACACCGGAGGAGGGTGAATACTCGCTGTTGAATGAGCGCTGGGAGCTGGATCAGGATCTGGTGCAATACGCCTTTCGTGCCTATAAACCGGTTTATTTTCTGCCTATTGCCTACAGCTCAGATGTGAATACATCACCACGCACCAATAATCCCATCACAAGCGTTACCGATGAACTCAACATCGATCATCTGGAAGCGCGACTGCAGCTCAGTTTCAAAACCAAATTGATCAACGATGTGATTGGTGATAATGGGGATCTGTGGTTCGGCTATACCCAGTCATCACACTGGCAACTGTACAATACCGCAGAGTCGCGCGCGTTCCGTGAAACCAATCATGAGCCCGAGTTCATGTTTGTGTGGCGTACCGATTACAGCCTGTTCGGTTTTCATGGCAGGATGCTCAGTTTGAGCCTGAATCATCAATCCAACGGTCAGGATGAACCCCTTTCACGTAGCTGGAACCGCATTATTCTGACCGTCGGTTTTGACCGTCCGGACTGGGTGGTGCAACTGCGCCCCTGGTGGCGGATACCGGAACGGTCTGCGGAAGAGGATGAAAACCCGGATATTGAAGATAGTATTGGGCGTGGCGAACTGCTGATCGTTCACCGCAAGAAAAACTCACATCAGATTGCGACCCAGATACGTCACTCATTCGAGCGTCTGGAACAGGCTCAGGGGTCGATTAAGGTGGACTGGTCTTATCCCTGTTTTCATCGACTGCGCTGTCATGCTCAGGTCTTTCACGGCTATGGTGAAAGCCTGATCGACTTTAATCATAAAACCACCAGTGTTGGCCTCGGTGTCGCCTTAGTGGAATGGTTTTAAGTTTTTCTCAATAGCGCTTACGTGCGATAGTTTATTGTTTAAAACGACCACTTCAGTGCAAAGCTGACAGTCTATTTTAAGAAAGTCTGGTTATTTAAATTACTCACGCTTCCAGAGGTGCGCCATTTAATTCTGGATGTTATAGGAAACAGGGGTTTCAGGCATTATCGCCAGGTGTCTACTATCTACCAATGGCTCTTTCTTCTTTTATCCACGTTAAGCCCTGTAATTTTCAATTTAACAGTGGTTTAAACTCTAAATGTCTCACTACATGAAGGCGTTCAACAAAATTATTAGCAAGTAGCCACAAGTTATTAGAACAGGAATAAGTCTCATTTATACTGCATCCATTCATAGTCACCCACCAGGTATACAGTATGTCCGAAGATTTTCGCGAAAAAGCACTTGAATACCATCAATTTCCAACCCCCGGTAAATTATGTATTCAGTCTACCGTACCTTTAACCACTCAGCGGGATCTGGCGCTAGCGTATTCGCCCGGAGTGGCTTATGCCTGTGAAGAGATTGAAAAGGATCCGTTGAAAGCGAGTGACTATACCGCGCGTGCCAATCTGGTTGGCGTCATAACGAATGGTACTGCAGTACTGGGTCTGGGTGCTATTGGCCCACTGGCCTCCAAGCCGGTGATGGAAGGGAAGGCGGTACTATTCAAGAAATTTGCCAATATCGATGTGTTTGATATCGAGATCAAGGAAGAGGATCCGATCAAGCTGGCGCAGACGATCGAACGTCTGGAGCCTACCTTCGGCGGCATCAATCTGGAAGATATCAAGGCACCCGAATGCTTCATCGTGGAAGAGTATCTGCGTAAACATATGTCGATACCGGTATTTCATGATGATCAGCATGGTACCGCGATCGTGGTTGCTGCCGCTTTAACCAGCGCCCTGGAGCTGGTTGGCAAGCCGATCGATAAGATCAAGCTGGTCTCATCCGGCGCAGGTGCAGCCGCGTTGGCCTGTCTTAACCTGCTGGTTTCGATGGGGCTGCCACGCGAAAATGTGATTGTCACGGATATCGATGGCGTAGTTTATAAGGGCCGGGTGAAAGGGGCCGATCCGTATAAAGATCGCTATGCGGTGGACACTCCACATCGTACCCTGGCCGATGCCATCGCAGGTGCCGATGTATTTCTTGGCCTGTCAGCGGCGAATGTGCTGAAGCCTGCAATGCTGAAAACTATGGCCGAGCAGCCGGTCGTGTTCGCACTGGCGAATCCTAACCCGGAAATTAATCCACTCGATGCGGTCAAGGTGCGTGATGATTTAATCATTGCAACCGGCCGTTCAGATTTTCCAAATCAGGTTAATAACGTGCTGTGTTTTCCTTTTCTTTTCCGCGGTGCGCTCGATGTCGGGGCCACCGAAATCAATGAAGAAATGAAGATTGCAGCGGTACATGCCATCTCGCGTCTGGCACGCGCCGGCAGTACTTCGGATATCGTCAGTTCTGCGTATGCGGGACAGTCACTACGCTTTGGACGCGAGTACCTGATACCAAAGCCGTTTGACCCACGTCTGATCATTGAAATCGCGAGTGCAGTGGCACAGGCCGCGATGGACTCTGGTGTAGCCACCCGACCCATTGCTAATATGGCTGAGTATCGCGATAAGTTAACCAGTTTTGTGTATCGCTCTGGTTTGATCATGAAGCCAGTCTTTGAGCTGGCCAGAAACAGCCAGAAAAAGGTCGTTTTCCCAGAAGGTGAAAACCTGAAGGTGTTACAGGCGGTTGAAAATATTGTGCAGGATCGGCTCGCATTTCCGATTTTGTTAGGTCGCCCCGAGATCATCAAGGCGCAGATCAGCGAATATGGTTTGAGCATGCAGGAAGGGCGTGATTTTCAGATTATTTACGATACTGATGTCGAGAAATACGCCAGCAGCTATTACCAGATCATGCACAGACGAGGCGTCACCCTGATGGAAGCAGAATCTCTGGTGCTGTCGAGTACTACGCTACAGGCCGCATTGATGGTTAAGCTGGGCGAAGCGGATACCTTTATCTGTGGTTCGATCGGTCGTTTCAATCAGCACCTGAAGCAGGTGATGGATGTTGCCGAACAACCGGATGGTGAGCAGCATATCTCGACTTTGAATGTGCATATATTAAATACCGGCACTATCTTCATCTGCGATACCCAGGTCACGGTAAATCCGGCTGCTGAAGATATTGCTCAAATGGCGATAGCGGGTGCACGTGAAGTCGAACGTTTTGGAATCAAGCCACAGGTGGCGCTGCTATCGCACTCCAATTTTGGTAACCGAGATTCTGCTTCGGCCAGAAAAATGCGTGAAGCACTGGCTATCATTCGTAAACTGGATCCAACGCTGGAAGTTGATGGTGAAATGCAAGCTGAATCGGCACTCTCTGCGGCTAAGCGCGGTGAAAAATTTGCCGATTCCAATCTGCAGGGTGCGGCTAATTTACTGGTGATGCCAAATCTGGACGCGGGTAATATCACCTCTAGCGTGTTACATGTGCTGGGCGGCGGAGTTTCCATCGGTCCTATTTTGATGGGCTGCAAGCTGGCCGGACATGTGGTGAATTCATCGATCAGTGTACGCGGCCTGGTGAATATGACCGTGGTTGCAGTGGCGCAGACTATTCAAGCTGCAAACTAAACTCAGGCACAGGGATCAGCTTGACAATATAAGTAAATACTAATATTGTTATAGCCTTTTACGGATCTGTAAAAGGCTATGGCATCCACCCATCAGGATTCGCTTCAGGCGAAACGAATCGCTGGAATTATCAGCGTTGTTATCTTCATTCTGGTCGGCATCAACGGCATCTTCACCTATTCAGGCGCGCATCTGTTTATCAAGGAGATGCTGTTTGCGATATTGTTTGCGATTGCGGTGCAGTTTTCTATCGCCATCAGCCTGATTGCACTGCCGTATGTTAAGGGCGTCGGTAAGCTGGTGTTGCTAGTGGTGTATGTCGCTGCCCTGACCCTTTCCACGCTATCGGCCTATACCTTCATCTACAATGCCGGATTGCCGGGTACCATTGGCGATAGTAATGCCGTTAATACCCAGCTGAAGGCGCGTGTGGCCAATCAGTTAAGCGAAGTGATACTGCTGGAACAGGGCTTTATCGATGCGCAGACCGAACGTCTTGCCTTTCTCAAGCGCCAGGCTGAAGAAGAAGCACTGCGTGGCTTTCGTTCCGGTCTGGGAGCAGGCAAAGGGCCTGAGTATTATCAGAAGATAGAAATGCTACAGGCGGATGAAGTCCGTTTTGAAGCACAAAAACGCAAGTATGCAGAAGCAAAAACCATCTATGCCGAGATGGATAGTGCGTTGATGCAAAACACTCAGGGCCAGCGTGAAATACTGATCCTGTTGCTGTCTCGGCTGAAGTCTGTTGTCATCACGGATGAATCGAAACAGATACTGTCGGATATTTCACAAAGCAAACTGGCGATCATTCAAAGTCCAATCGAAACCGCGATGGGGGTCATCATGGATCGTGATGCCTATTCGATACAGCTCGCAGTGAGCATTATCTGGGCCGCTGTCTTTGACTTGCTGGCATTGTTTCTGGGCATTATCCGTTACTATATCCTGCGCCCGAATTATTCTATCCTGTCGGTTATTTACGATACTATTTCAGCCTTCGTGACCTTCATCATCCGGCTTGGCTATCTGAAAAAAGATGCGCGCCAGAAGTACAATCAGGAGCTGCAGAACCAGAGCCACGGTACCCCGCTAAACTCTTCAGAAATGCAGTCTTTTGCGACCTATGTGATGGCGGGCAGTTTATTCTCCGCCGGTGAAGATCAGAATGCGATTGAGCCTTTGCAGAATTTAATCAGCCATATTGAGCCGCTGAAGCTGGCCAGTGATCCGCGCGGCGTCGGTATTCCGTTTGCGGTAGTGGATGAGCAGAAGGCGATGAAAACCCTGATGGCGATGTTGATTCAGAGTCAGGTATTTCTGTCTGATGTGGAAAACGGGGTGTATGTGATGAACCCTGGCAGCGAAATGGCGCAGAAGATTCTGGTGTTCATCAAGATGGGGCTGAAAGATCCGAGCAAACAAAAAGAACTATCGCGTTTTGCGATTCCAGCAGAGGCTAATGCCTAGATCAATTCCTGGATCAATAATAGTGTCTGCTGGTATCCATTCTGAGCAGCGTTTAGAATGGACGGATTGACTGGACTCACTCAATTATGCAATTTCTGATTATACTACTGCTGGTACTCTCTTTTTTTCTGTATCAAACCTTCCGATTATGGCCCAAGGTCGAATTACGTCGTTATCTGGTGCTGTTATTGATTGTCGATACCTGGCTGAGCATCGTACTGATGTATCTGTTTTATAGTGCGCTTTTTGATTAATAGAGCGTTTTCAATCAAGATGTAACTCGGAACTTTTGAGAATGGCCTCAATACGGTCTTCAAAATCGGCTCCTATCGGCTTTGAGATGTAGTTATCGCAGCCGGATTTAATCGCCTTCTGACTATCGGCGCTCATCACCGAAGCGGTTACGGCAATAATCAGTCCGCCATAGCCACTCTCACGTAGCTTGCGTGTAGCCTGATGCCCATCCATGACCGGCATATGCATATCCATCAGCACCAGGTCAAAATCGCCCGCAGGCGCTTTTTCGACCGCTTGCTGACCATTGAACGCCAGCTCAACCTGATGTTTGCGCAGGGTCAGTCTCATGTTAATCATGCGGCTGATGAATTCATCATCCTCGACCAGTAAGATTTTAGCCATTCTGTTTACTCCTGCTTAAGCGTGAAAGAAAAAGTGGTGCCTGAACCATAGATGCTCTCCACCTGTATGTTGCCACCATGTAACTCGACTAGACGTTTTGTAATGGCCAGACCAAGCCCCGAACCGCCCACATTGCGGGTGGATGAATCATCGACCTGATGAAAGGTATCAAATATGAATGGCAGTTCCTTCTGTGGGATGCCAATACCAGTATCGGCCACGCTGAAGGTAACCCGTTTATCCTGTTGCACCGCCGATATTTTTATACTGCCCTGGCGGGTAAATTTAAGCGCATTTCCGAGCAGGTTGATCAAAATCTGACGCAGGCGACGTGCATCGACCTGAAACTCAAAATCTTGCGCATCGGTCATCAGCTCAATCGACTTGCGCTCGGCCAGGTTTTCAAACTTGCGTATCATCTCCTGGATTAGCGGGAGGCTGTGGATTGTTTCCAGTTGAAGATCCATCTGGCCGGCTTCTATCTTGGAGATGTCGAGTAGATCGTTGATCATTTCGAGTAGATGGTTGCCGGAAATATCCATATCGTTGGCGATCTGTGCAATGATTTCAGCAGATGGCATCTGTTCCAGGTTTTTTAGCATGGGCAGATAACCCAGAATGACGGTGAGAGGGGTACGCAGCTCATGACTCATCACGTTCAGAAACGCTGACTTTTGCCGGTTAGCATCTTCGGCGGCCAGCTTTGCCCTGAGCATGGCCTGTTCCGAGCGTTTTTGCTCGGTAATATCCAGGTTCACCCCGATCATGCGCTGGGCACGCTTTTGATCATCCAGCACTACCAGTGCAGAGGCCTTGATATGGCGTTCTTCATGATTCGGCCACAGGATACGAAACTCCGTTTCGAAAGACTTGCCATTCTGAATCGCGTCATTCAGTTCTGCTTTGGTGCGCAGTAGATCATCCGGATGCAGCGCTCCCTGCCAGGCTTCGTAGGCATCAGGAAACTGATCTTTGGTGAGGCCATACAGGTCGAACATACGTTTATCCCAGTTCAGGGTGTTCTGGATCACATCAAAATCCCATACCCCAATACTACCGGCACGAGCGGCCAGCTCCAGACGATCATTAAATTCCTTTAACTCGTTTTCCTGCTGTTTCATATCGGTCAGGTCCTTAACTGTACCGATAAACAGTGTGCCCCCATTCACCTGAGCCTGTCCGACCGACAGGTTCATCGGGAAGGTGAGCCCTGATTTTCTTTTACCGACCACTTCACGTCCGATACCAATGATGCGCTTTTCATGGGTTTGCTGATAATGATCCAGATAACCGTCATGCTCAGAATGGTATGGCTCAGGCATCAGGATTTTAATATTCTGACCGATCACTTCTTCGGCACTATATCCAAACATTTTTTCAGCCGCAGGGCTGAATAGACTGACAATACCCAGAGGATTGATCGTGATCACGGCATCGACGGCATTCTCAACGATTGTCCGGTTCATCTTTTCACTTTCAACCAGTTGCCGACTGCGCTGGTTAACCAGTTTTTTAATGACAACCTCGCGGTTAATCAGATTGCGTAGATAAAAGCTGATCAGCAGGGTGAAGGTTATACCCACCGCTAACACCAGCCACTCGGTCTGTTTGGAATGCAGCTGGGCAAACTGGGTGGTGGCGATACTGGTGATGCGCCAGGTACGGTTAGCAATCTGGATATCCCTGGCATAGCGCCAGCGCCAGCCTGGCAGGGGTTCCAGTTGCGCCGAAGATTTCATGCTATAGAGTAGTTCGGTATCTGCCAGATCAGTGATATCGATGATCTTTATCATCAGTGGATCGAGTAATGCCTTGAGTGGCTGAATGGCCGATTTAAACAGGTCGCCCACGCGAAATACGCCTAACACATAGCCATTAAATCTTTCCTGCGACAGGGTCTGGTTTTTTTCTAGCGGTACAAATATGGGTTGAATAATCAAAAATCCCTTTTGTCGGGCGGATGCCTGAATCAGGGTAATGCTTGAGGTTGCCTGCGTTTGCCGGCTTAGACGTGCCATTTGCAGACTGGCCATGCGCTCGGGACTGGTTGCAAGATCAAACCCTAATACCGCCATGTTTCTGGCCAGGGGTTCAACATAAAACACCGGGTAATATACCCAGTGATCCTGGGTTGGGATTAGTTTTCCTTCGGCGTTTTGTGACCTGAACTCAAAATCAGTCAGGCCGTCCGCAAGCGCATTTAAGCGATAGGTTTCACGTTCGCTGGCCATCACCTGCGGAACCCATTCCATGGCATGGATTGAAGCGTTATCCCTGATCAGGGATTCGGTAAAGCGGAAGAAGTCTTCCCGGCTGACCTCGGGAGACACCATAAAAAACCGTTGTATACCGGATAGTCTGCTCTGATTGATTTCGAGTTCCTTACTCAGCGCATCGATGGCGAGCTGAGTGGCGCTTTCGTGTTCGACCTGAATGGTGCGGTTTTCCAGCTCTACTGCGACCCGAAACGCCAGAAAACTTAAGCCTAATCCTGTAAATAGAACCAGCCAGTGAATAAAGCTATTGCGCTGTTCCCGGTAAGGCTGCTGCATGGTTAACATTCATCATGAATAATAGTTTTGTTACGGCCACTTTCCTTGGCCTGATAAAGGGCTTCATCCGCCGCTTCTATCAGCTTATTTTCCTGGCTGAAAGTGGTGCTGCCGGATATCCCTGCGCTAAAACTGCACTTAAACTCTTCCTTGTCACTCTTGAACGTTAGCTGAGAAAAAGAAACACGCAGTTTTTCAATGATTTCGAAGGCGGCATCCGGACTGGTATTCGGCATGATAATACCAAATTCTTCGCCACCGTAACGCCCAATCAGATCGGATTTACGCAGGCGATCTGTCAGCAATTGCGCAAGAGATTTGAGTACTCGGTCGCCAATCGAATGGCCGAAACGGTCATTAACCTGTTTAAACAGGTCTATATCCAGCATCAGGTAACTGAGTGGTTCATTTTGACGCTGGCTACGAGCCAGTTCGGATTCAACCCGGCGTTTAAGGGTGATCTGATTGAGTAAGCCGGTCAGGCCATCGTGATACATCAGCTCGCTGAGGGTGCGCGAACGCTCTATTCTCGACTCAATGGTACTGATCAACTGTTTATCATCGATCGGTTTTACCAGAAAATCATCGCCCTGTTGCAGGGTCTGCAGCTGGATTTTACGGTTGGTTTCGGTCGACAGAAAAACAATCGGTGTACTGAAGTAGGTTTGATGCTGGCGCAATACGCTGGCGACTTCAAGACCGGTGATGCCTGGAAAATAAAAATCAAGCAACACCAGTTCCGGCTGAAACAAGGACATTTGCTCAAGGATGTGTTCTGGATCTGCTAATACGCTGGTATGCATACCCGCCTGACGTAATACCAGGCTGTAGTGCTGGGCCAGTTCTTCGGTATCGTCTACCACCAGCACCCGGTAGGGCTCGCGCCGGACCCGTTGCGTGATCAGATCCAGGTGATTCACCAGTTCGGAAATATCCAGTGGTTTTTCCAGGTAAGCGGAGCCACCTGCGCGCACCGCGGCGAGCCGGGATTCCCAGTCCTTGCGTTGAGAGATGAACAGAGCAGGTACCGGTTGCTGTAAAAGCTGGCGTATCTCGGAGGCAAACTGAGTGCCCGCTAATACACCTTCGGGCAAAATGATATCGAGTACCAGTGCATCCGGTATCTGCATTTCTACCATTTTTCTGGCGTCAGTCGCGGATGAAAATAAATGGGTTCTAAATCCATAATGTTGCAACTGCAGGCACAGATCCTGTCCCTGAAAAGCTTCATCTTCCACGATATATATCAGACGCTGGGCCATGATGGATGGGGTAGTCAGCTGTTCCAACGGCTCAATAATCGAGGTGTTTTCAGGCCCGTTCTCAATCAGGGTATGCAATGCCTGCAATCCCCGAACGAGATATTTTGTGGTTTTGCTATCCAGCGTATTTTTCTGGTTTATCGCCTCTTTGAGGATTAATTCCAGTTGGCGCGACTGCTCACTTAACTGAAAAAATCCGAAGGTACCGGCTGATCCACTCAGACTATGGATCTGGCGGAATATGTCATGCAGCATGGTTGCCGGGTCCGAATGATCGACCAAACCATTCAGATCCGCAATCATCTGATCTACGCGAATCCCAAGATTAGCGGCAAACTCCAGCCTGAGAGCCGCTAACTGTTGCTGTATGTCATCCTGTCCGGGCATAGGGCTTTTATACTCACGATTAAAAAAATACGATAAATTAGATTAATAAATCAGTATAAACTTGTTTTATAGTTCTGTACTAGGCGTCAGATTCATATTAATGTAATGTCCAGTTTTTATGTGGTTTTAAGGTAAGAGAGAGCAGCATTGGAAAGCGCTAATATCCTGATCGTAGAAGATGACCTTTTCGAGGCAGAGCATCTTAAACTACACCTGCAACAGGCAGGTCATCATATCGTAGATATCCTCAGCTCTGGCGAAGAAGCTATCGCCAGAGTTAACCACAATGGGATCGATATCATGTTGGTGGATATCGTACTATCCGGAGAGCTGGATGGTATCGAGGCGGTACAACAAATCCGTAATAAACAGGATATTCCTGTCATTTTTCTGACCGCACATGTGAATGCTGATTTGCTGTTAAGGGCAGAACGAGCACGACCTTTCGCTTATCTACTCAAGCCCTATCGTCAGCTTGAGCTCGAATTCATGATTAACATGAGTCTGGCCCGGAAGCGCGTTGAACAGGAATTGGCAACCCAGAAAGATCTGGCTGAAGCTGAATTACGTCAGGCTCAGGCCATTATTCATCATACCAATGAAGGGGTGATGATTACGAACTCAGAAAGAATTATTATGTTCGTAAATCCGGCATTCAGCCGGATCACAGGTTATGAGCTGGATGACTGTATCGGACAGAAAACGAGCATTCTGAATTCAGGCCGGCATGATGATGCGTTTTATGCCGATATCTGGTTTTCCATAGAGCATTACGGTCACTGGCAGGGTGAGCTATGGAACCGGCGTAAAAATGGTGAAATTTATCCGGAATGGTTGACGATAAATCCTATAGCTGAGCGTGATGGCAGTATCCGTCGTTATGTGGGTATCTTTTCTGATATCTCCAGCATCAAGCAGTCTGAAGCGGAGCTGGAACATCTCGCGCATCACGACCCGCTGACCAATCTGCCCAATCGCCTGTTATTGATGACACGATTGCGCTATTCGCTACGCACCGCTTCCCGTCACCGACTGATGTGTGCGGTGCTGTATATCGATCTGGATCGTTTCAAGTTGATCAATGACAGCCTCGGGCATGAAATCGGGGATGTGGTTTTACAGACGGTTGCACGGCGATTCGAGAATCAGGTGCGCGAAGCCGATATGGTGGCACGTCTGGGCGGTGATGAATTCGTGGTACTGCTGGAAGGCATCACTGATCCGGTCGATGCTTCGCTGATTGCACAAAAAATCATTCAGTCTCTGGAGCAACCGGTGATGGTGAATGACCATCGTTTTTCGATCAGTTGCTCCATCGGTATTGCGATTTACCCGAAGGATGGGAATACGGTGGAGGACCTGTTACGTGATGCCGATTCGGCCATGTATCAGGCCAAAAAAATGGGTATGAACAATATCGTTTTTTACACCGAAGATATGACGCGTAAGGCTTATCGACGCATCAAACTCTACAGTGAGTTACGTCAGGCGCTGGTTAATCAGGAATTCAGACTCCATTATCAACCCCAGATCAATATGAAGTCAGCCAGCTTAATCGGGGTAGAAGCCCTGATCCGCTGGAAGCATCCTGAGAAAGGATTGATGGGGCCGAAGCATTTTATCCAGGAAGCCGAAGATACCGGACTGATCATTCCGATTGGAATATGGGTGTTGCAACAGGCCTGCCGGGATATGAAGTCCTGGCTCGATAAGGGCCTGAAGTTTGGACGCGTATCGGTGAATGTCGCCGGTCCGCAGCTACAACGTGGTGATTTACTAACCGTGGTGAATATGGCGCTGGCAAAAGCGGAATTAAAACCGCAGTATCTGGAACTGGAGCTGACCGAGACCTATGCCATGGAACTGATAGAATCGCATCTACAGACACTCAATGACCTCAACACCATGGGCGTCAGCATCGCTATCGACGATTTCGGTACCGGCACATCATCACTGAGTAAGCTGAAAAATCTGCACATCGACAAACTCAAGATTGATCGCTCATTTGTCACCGATATCCCGATGGATAAAAACGATGAAGCGATTACCCGTGCAATTATCGGGATGAGTCACACGCTGGGTCTGAGTGTGATCGCGGAAGGGGTCGAGACGAAATCACAGGAACAGTTTCTGATTCGTGAAAACTGCCTGTTTGCTCAGGGCTTTCTATACAGCAAGCCGCTCAATATTATTGAATTTGAAAAATTTGCGGCGAAATACAATCCACTACCGGATTGAAAAATTTGTAAGCAGTGTTTCAAACTCTGCCCGCGTTATATCGACGGCCCCCATGTTGACCAGATGGCGAGTATTCATCTGACAGTCGATGATCCGATACAGGCCTGACTCCACCAGCGCTTTGAGACAGCATTTAGACGCGTTTTCGGCATGGCTGAACATCGATTCACCATAGAAAAACTGCCCGATCGCAACCCCATATAGCCCCCCCACCAGTATCTTGTCGGCACTCCAGCATTCATAGGAGTGCGCATAACCAGCGTTGAATAGCGCGCTATAGGCATCGATCATGGCTGGGCTAATCCAGCTGCGCGGTTGATTCTTGCGCGGTTCTGAGCAGGCTTGCATCACAGCGCGAAAGCTCTGGTCGCGGGTAATCAGATAGGGTGACTTTTTGAGGAATTTCCGAAACGAGCGGTTGATGTGAAAATTCTGTGGAAACAGCACCGTGCGCGGAGCCGGTGACCACCACAGTATCGGTTCATGTTCATTGAACCAGGGGAAAATGCCGTGTCCGTAGGCTTCCAGCAACCACTCTACATTCAGCTGTCCACCGGCGGCCAGCAGGCCATTCGGTTCCGTTAGTGCGCTGCCGGTGGGCGGAAAGTGCGCAGCTGATAGCGGGTTCAGCCAGGGGATCAAGCGTTTTTCCGGTAGGGCGATTTTGCCAGCATTTCGGTACAGTACTGATCGATATACTGTTCTTCCTGTTGCAGGTAATGGCCAATGGCCTGCTGAAACTGTTGGTCGACAAACCAGTGTGCGGAACAGGTGCGTTGTGGCAGAAAACCACGACTGATCTTATGCTCACCCTGAGCGCCCGGATCAAAATGCTGCAGCCTGTTTTCGATACAGAAATCGATGCCCTGATAGTAACAGCACTCAAAATGCAGATGGTTGTAATACTCTTCGCAGCCCCATAGACGACCGTACAGCGTGCTGTCGCTAACGAAAAACAGCGAAGCGGCAATGATCTCTTCCTGCTTTAGTGCCAGCACCACCATTACCCGCTGTTTCAGTGCCCGACCGATGCGACGGAAAAAATCTTCACTGAGGGTGGCGGTTCCATATTTACGCTGAAAAATGCCGGCGTAGAGTTGATGTACTCTGTGCCATTCGGCATCCGTTAGCTGATCCCCGTATTTGCGGCAGATGGTGAGGTCTTCAGCGGCTACGGCAGCCCGTTCCTTGCGGATATTTTTACGCTTTCTGGAGCTCAGTTGTGCCAGGAAGTCAGCAAAGTTCTGGTAACTTTGGTTATGCCAGTGATACTGACAGTCATAGCGCAGCAGCAGTTGATGATTGGTAAACGATTTCACAATGCTTTCCCGTTCAAACAGTAAATGCCAGCCACTAAGTTGATGAGTCTGGCAAAACTGCTGGATCAGTTGAATCAGTTGCAGCCTCAACTGATGCGCCTGTTGCGCATCACTAATCTGCCGGTGAATCAGAAAGCGTGGGCCGGTGGCCGGTGTATAGGGGATGGCGGTCACCAGTTTTGGATAATAGTTCTGGCCCGAGCGTTCGTAAGCCTGGGCCCAGGTGTGATCGAACACCAGTTCGCCATACGAGTTGGACTTGATGTAGCAGGGTGTCGCCGCAAGCAGCGAAGCGCCATCATGCAGTAGAAAGTAAACCGGCTGCCAGCCGTATTCGAGCAGACAGTGGTGCTGTTCCAGCGCCAGCAGAAACTCATGCCGGGTAAACGGGTAATCAGCCTCACCGAGTTGATTCCATTCGCTTTCTTCAATCTCGGTCAGGCTCTGTTTTATCGTTACCTCAAGCTTCATGTAGGCTCTGGCTCACACTCGGTAGATGGCATTCCCCGGGCTAATTCGCGGCCTATTTTTTAGCATGTTCCAGCGCGTCGAGATAACGCTCGGCATCGAGTGCCGCCATACAGCCGGTTCCGGCCGAGGTGATCGCCTGACGGTAGATATGATCGCTCACATCACCGGCCGCGAATACGCCTTCCACACTGGTGGCAGTCGCATCACCCTTGATACCACTTTTGACGCGAATATAACCGTTATCCATCTCCAGCTGACCTTCGAAAATGGAAGTATTCGGCTTATGCCCGATCGCGATGAAAATGCCGGTCAGTTCCAGGTCTTTGCTGGAGTCATCCAGCACGTTTTTAATGCGCAGGCCGGTAACACCGGTTTCATCGCCCAGTACTTCATCCAGCTGACAGTTCCACTCGATGCTGACATTGCCATTTTCAGCCTTTTCGAACAGCTGGGACTGAAGGATTTTTTCACTGCGTAGCGAGTCGCGGCGGTGGATCAGGGTCACATGGCTGGCAATATTGGACAGGTACAGCGCTTCTTCCACCGCAGTATTACCACCGCCGATGACGGCTACTTTCTGGCCCTTGTAGAAAAAACCATCGCAGGTAGCGCAGGCGGAAACACCCTTGCCCTTGAATTTCTCTTCGCTCGGATCACCGATATACATCGCACTCGCACCGGTCGCAATAATCAGCGCATCACAGGTGTACTCAGCCTGATCACCGACCAGGCGTTTCGGGGTCTCGTTCAGGTAAGTGGTATGGATATGATCAAAGAGGATCTCGGTTTCAAAGCGCAGTGCGTGTTTTTCCATCCGCTCCATCAGTCCGGGGCCGGTCAGGCCTTCTACATCACCCGGCCAGTTATCCACTTCGGTGGTTGTCATCAACTGACCACCGGCGGCCATTCCAGTGATCAGCACCGGCTTCAGATTAGCGCGAGCCGCATACACCGCTGCTGCATAACCAGCAGGACCTGAGCCCAGAATAAGGCATTTAGAATGTTTGGTTTTTGACATGATATTGATTCCTGAAAAAATTTGGCGCCTAGTTTACATCAAAAAGCCGGCCGTATTGTGGTGAAATTTATAGGAAAATCAGGGTGAGATTTATTTAATACCCAAGTATCAAATTGCAAGGTTTCGTTTTGGGCGGGTTACTGTAAAATGATGCGAATTCGAGATGTAATCTTTCCCACTTCTATCCAGCATAAGGTCCACTTTGGCACAGGCAAAAGCAAAACCCCCGGTTAATTCGCAGGCAGACGGCCAGATTCTGAGCAGTCAGTTTGATCAGCGCCTGCGTGAAGCTGGCATGCTGATCTCGTTTGCGCTGGCGATCTATATGCTGGTTGCACTGCTCAGCTATGATCCGGCCGATGCGGCGTGGTCGCATAGCGGACTGAATCAGCGTGCCACCAATTTTGGCGGTTCGGCGGGTGCCTGGCTATCCGATCTGCTGCTGTATCTGTTCGGTTATATGGCCCTGCTGCTGCCGGTGATGCTGTTTTATAACGGCTTCATTCTAGTGCGTGCAAAAATCAGCAGTGCTGAAGACCGTTATCAGATGCTGGCGGTGCGCTGGAGCGGATTTGCGCTGACCCTGATCTCCGGCTGCGCGCTGTCCAGCCTGCATTTTGCAATGGATAAATCGATGATGCCGCTGGATGCTGGTGGCATTCTGGGTCAGCTGGCGGGGCATAATTTTTCTCTTAGCATGGGTTTTCTGGGCGCGACCGTGCTCCATCTGGCGCTGTTTTTGTCCGGTCTCACCCTGTTTACGGGCCTGTCCTGGCTGGCGGTTCTGGATTATACGGGGAAGGGGACTCTGCGCGCTTTTGACTGGTTGAGCGATCAGTATTACCTTCTCAAGGATAGGCGTATCGGCAGTAAGCTACGTCATCAACGGGAACAGATTTTTACTGAGCATCTTCTGAAAAAGGAAACGCGCAAGCCAGTACGCATCGAACCGGTGGTGAAACAGCTGGAACCGAGTGAGCGGGTGCTTAAGGAGCAACAGATTCCGCTATTCAATAAGTCCGATAATGAAAGCTTTATGCCATCGCTGTCACTGCTGGACAACCCGCCACCGCGTACCCAGGGCTATAGCCCGGAAGCGCTGATGGCGATGTCACAGCAGCTCGAATCCAAGCTGCTGGATTTTGGTATCGAGATTCAGGTTGAGTCGGTTCATCCCGGCCCGGTTATCACGCGTTTTGAAATCATGCCGGCGGCAGGGGTCAAGGTCAGTCAGATCTCCAATCTGGCAAAGGATCTGGCGCGATCACTTTCAGTGATTGCGGTCCGTGTGGTGGAAGTCATTCCGGGTAAATCGGTGATGGGGCTGGAGATACCCAACGAGCATCGTGAAATCGTGGTACTCAGCGAGATTCTAAAGTCGAAAGCCTACGATCAATCACACTCGCCTTTGACACTCGCGCTGGGCAAGGATATCGGTGGTGAAGCGGTGGTAGCGGATCTGGCCAAAATGCCGCATTTGCTGGTGGCGGGTACCACCGGTTCCGGTAAGTCGGTGGCGGTGAACGCAATGCTGCTAAGCCTGCTGTTCAAGTCTACTCCGGAGCAGGTGCGGCTGATCATGATCGATCCGAAGATGCTGGAGCTGAGCGTGTACGATGGCATTCCGCATCTACTGGCTCCGGTGGTGACCGACATGAAGGATGCGGCGAATGGTCTGCGCTGGTGTGTAGCGGAGATGGAACGGCGCTACAAATTGATGTCCGCTCTCGGTGTGCGCAATATCGCGGGCTATAACAAAAAGGTTAAAGATGCCATCGCTGCGGGTGAACCGATCAAAGATCCGCTGTTTAATCGCGAGCAGGCGATGTTGATGAATCCGGATGCCGTACCGGAAGATCTGGACAAGCTGCCTTATATTGTGGTTGTGGTGGATGAGTTTGCCGACATGATGATGGTGGTGGGCAAGAAGGTGGAAGAGTTGATCGCGCGTCTGGCGCAAAAGGCACGTGCTTCTGGTATCCATCTGATACTGGCCACCCAGCGTCCGTCGGTGGATGTGATCACCGGCCTGATTAAATCGAATATCCCGACCCGTATTGCGTTTCAGGTCTCATCCAAGATCGACTCACGCACGATACTGGATCAGATGGGCGCGGAAAACCTGCTCGGGCATGGCGATATGCTCTATCTGCCACCCGGTACCAGCCTGCCGGAACGTATCCACGGTGCGTTTGTGGATGATCATGAAGTTCATGATGTGGTCGCTGAAATCAAGAAGCAGGGGAAACCAAACTACGTGGAAGGGGTCTTACAGGAGCAGACTGCTCCGGTGTTACCGGGAGAAGTCGGTCAGGATTCGACCGGTGCCGATCAGGATGCGCTGTACGATGAAGCGGTCGCAATCGTGACGGAAACCCGTAAGGCATCGATTTCGTATGTGCAGCGTCGCCTCAAGATTGGCTATAACCGGGCGGCTCGTATGATTGAAGAAATGGAAGCCTCTGGAGTCGTGACTCCGGTGCAGTCGAATGGCAGTCGTGAAGTGCTGGCGCCTGCGCCACCCTCTATGGATTAACCCTTGAATATTAAAACCATGAAAAATAGTTTAGTGATGTTAATGAGCCTGCTGCCAGCATTATCTTTGCCAGTGAGCGCGACAGAAGTTGAAGACCGGCTGAACCGTGCCATGGCTTCGCTCGATAATCTGCAGGCTGAGTTCAAACAGACTCTGATTGATGACAATAAGAAGATAGTGCAGCAGTCGATGGGGCGGGTTTCGATCCAGCGCCCTGGTAAATTCCTATGGATCTATGAACAGCCCTACGAGCAGCAGATCATTGCCGATGGTAAAGAGTTATGGGTCTACGATGTGGATCTGGATCAGGCCACGGTGAAGCCGATGGAAGCAGGGCTGGCTTCGGCACCGATCATGGTGTTGATGAAGCAGCAAAAGGTCGAAACCGAATTCGATGTGAGTGAAGTCGGTCAGCACAAATACCTGTACTGGATTGAGCTGACGCCGAAGAACACGGATATGGAATACACCCGAATCTATATCGGAATGGAGAATGAAACCATCAAGGCATTGGAGTTGCGTGACAGCTTCGGTCAGAGTACCCAGATCGTGTTTGAGAATCAGCGCAATAATGTAATTTTCAAGCCGGATACCTTCAAGTTTGTGCCGCCTGCCGGAGTCGATGTGTTCGGGGTCGGTGGTTAAGCCTCTGTGATGCAGGATCTGTTTGCCGTCGAGCATGCCTATCAGCCTCTGGCGGATCGTATGCGACCGCAGAATCTGCAACAGATGATCGGGCAGTCGCATCTGCTGGCGGCAGGAAAACCACTGCGCCAGGCGATAGAATCCGGGAAACTGCATTCGATGCTGTTCTGGGGACCTCCCGGCACCGGCAAGACCACCCTGGCCAGGCTGATCGCGCGCTACAGTGATGCTCAGTTTCTATCGGTATCAGCCGTGTTATCCGGCGTTAAGGACATCCGAGCAGCGGTCGATCAGGCCAGACAGTTCAGCGGTTTAACGGTTTTGTTTGTAGATGAGGTACACCGCTTTAATAAATCCCAGCAGGATGCCTTTCTGCCGCATATCGAAGATGGCACCCTGATTTTTGTTGGGGCCACCACTGAAAACCCTTCGTTCGAGCTGAACAATGCGTTGTTATCGCGAACTCGAACCTATCTGCTGAAGTCTTTCACGGAAGCGGAGCTATCGGCACTGGTGGATATGGCTTTGCAGGACAGTGAACGCGGTCTCGGCCAGTTACAGTTAAACATAGCAGATGATGCACGCGCGCTGCTGATCCGAGCTGCCGATGGCGATGCACGGCGTGTGCTGACCTTTCTTGAGATACTGGCCGATCTTGAAATCGATGGACAGATCGGCGCAGAGCAGGTGTCCGAAGTGGTCAGTCATGGGCATCGACGGTTTGATAACAAGGGCGATATCTTCTATGAGCAGATCTCCGCGTTACATAAGTCGGTACGCGGATCCGATCCAGATGCCGCGCTCTACTGGTTATGCCGGATGCTGGATGGCGGCTGCGACCCGCTGTATATCGCGCGCCGGGTGGTGCGTATGGCTTCAGAAGATATTGGCAATGCCGATCCGCGCGCTCTTGAAATCAGTCTCAATGCCTGGTCCTGTTTTGAGCGACTGGGTAGTCCGGAAGGTGATCTGGCGATTGCCCATGCGGTGATTTATCTGGCCTGTGCGGCGAAGAGTAATGCGGTATACAATGCTTTCAAACAGGCCATGAGTGCGGCGCGCGAAACCGGCAGTCTGGATGTGCCTGCGCATCTGCGCAATGCGCCCACGCAGTTTATGAAGGAACTGGGTTACGGGAAGGATTATCGTTATGCCCACGATGAAATGGAAGCCTTTGCGGCTGGAGAAAAATATTTTCCGGATGAGATGCCTGTATCTCATTACTATCAGCCGGTCGAGCGTGGACTGGAAACTCGAATTGCAGAAAAACTACGTTATCTGCGCAACCTGAATAAACAACATGATGTTGAATAAACCCTTTTCTGAATCCTGTGAGCAAAACAGGCTGCCCATCCGACAGGTACTGGAACGCTATCTGGAAGGCCGTCGTACGCTACTGGAAATTGGCAGTGGTACCGGTCAGCATGCCATCTATTTCGCTACTGAGTTTCCAGCTCTGGTCTGGCAAACCAGTGATCTTGCGGAAAATCATTCGGGCATTGCGGCCTGGATCAAGGATAGCGGTCTTTACAACGTGCTATATCCACTGACACTCGATGCAGGCAGCGACTGGCCGGATCAGCAATATGATCTGTTGTTTTCGGCAAACACGCTGCATATCATGTCGCAATCGGCTGCTGAGCAGTTCATGCGCAGGGTTTCCGGCTGTATGCATGCGCAATCTGTGCTGCTGCTGTATGGACCGTTTAATTATCAGAATCTTTATACCTCAGACAGTAATGCACGCTTCGATCAGTGGTTGAAGCAGCGTGACCCTGCCAGCGGAATAAAAAACTTTGAATGGCTAAAAGACATAGCCGATCAGTCTGGTTTAGAATGCACGGAAGATTTCGCGATGCCCGCCAATAATCGACTGTTGGTATGGCAAAAAACAGGCGGTTGAAAACCTTAAGAAACTAAATCAGGCATTGCAGGACTAATTATTTAATCGCTGTACTGTCCATAGAATTTAACTAACTTTACTTATTGAGAACCTCGATGAAACCTATAAAACTTTACTTAAGCGCTGGATTATTGTCCTGTATGTCGCTCGCTTTCGCAGCCGAAAACGCTCCGGCTCCAGATGTTGATATCACCCAGCTACTCAAATCCAGACTTGGTGATGCAGAGGTGAGCGTGGCTCAGAAAACCCCGGCTGAAGGCATCTATCAGACCAGCTTCGGCTCCAAAATTGCCTACCTGACCGGGGATGGCCGTTTCGTCATTGTCGGCGATATGATTGATCTACAAACTCAGGTCAATCTGACCGAGCTTTCGCGCAGAACGGTAAGCAAAAACGCGATCGATAAATTTGCCACCTCTGATCTGGCCATTTTCCCATCCATGAAAGAAACCACCGCTGCGGTATTGAATATTTTTACCGACTCTTCCTGCCCATACTGCAAAAAGCTGCACGAAGAAGTGCCAGAGTTACAGAAGGCCGGAATTGAAGTACGTTATTTCCCGTTTCCGCGCGGTGGTAACAGAGGGCCTGGCTATCAGACATTGAAGCAGGTCTGGTGCGCTGAAGACCGGGCGGCGGGGATGGATATTGCAAAAGAAACTGCTGTTGGTGAATTACCTCCAGGAACCTGTGAGAATGCCAAAATTGTTGATCGAGGCTACTTACTGGGTAATGAAGTGGGTGTGACCGGTACCCCGGCACTTTTTACCGAGAATGGAAAGAAAATTGATGGCTATGTGCCCTATCAAAACCTTATCCCGATGGTATTAAATTAATACTATCTTCAGCGTTTTGGGAGTCCCGGCGTTGTAAGCCGAGGCTCCTGAACGTTAATCAGATTTACTAATAACAAAATGTTCTTAATTTAATAAGCTTATTCGCATAACTTTGTAGCACATTAGCCTTATAAAAAGCACAATCTCAAAGCTACCGTTAATCACCGAGACAAAACTATGCAGTCATCAGATGGTCGGCCGATCTATCTTGATTTAAAGAATATCAAACTTCCAATATCGGGCATTATTTCGATTATGCACCGTGCCTTTGGAATTATTCTTTCTTTCTCCATACCCGTTTTAACATATCTATTTACCCTCAGTTTGCAAAGTGAGGATGGCTTTAATCAGGTTGCAGGCATGCTTGATTCTGGCTGGTTGTTCCCCGTTTATTTTTTCTTTATCTGGTCCTTCGTACATCATCTGTTTGCCGGTATTCGCTACCTGCTGATCGATCTCGAGATCGGTGTCGAGAAGCAGATCGCTACGAAAAGTTCTCAGGTGGTTTTAGTCGCCGCTCTGGTGGTGTCTTTTCTGCTTACGCTGGGAGTGGTGCTATGAGTGGTTTTTCAGGAATGCAGGCCTGGCTGCTACAGCGTTTTAGCGCCATCTATATCGTATTGTTTGCCATCATATTGACCATGATACTGTGGGGTGGTGAAGAATTAAGCTACCCCACCTGGGTGGCATTATTTGCCCAGCCATGGCTGCAGGTGATGTCGAGCCTGTTTGTGGTCGCGTTACTTTTTCATGCCTGGATCGGGCTAAGAGATGTCATCCTGGATTATATCAAACCCGTTGGAATCAAAATGCTGGTTATGTCGGCGATAGTTTTTATGCTGCTAGCATCAGGATTCTGGTTATTACGTGCACTGTTACTAGTTGAAGTGATCTCATGAGTTTAATAAGAAGAAAATTTGATGCCTTAATCATCGGCGCTGGCGGCGGCGGCTTACGCGCAGCGTTACAGCTTTCCCGCGCAGATGCCAACGTGGCCGTTGTTTCCAAAGTTTTCCCGACCCGTTCGCATACCGTTGCGGCGCAGGGTGGTGTGAATGCGGCGCTGGCGAATGTGCTGCCGGATAACTGGCACTGGCACATGTTTGATACCGTAAAGGGTAGCGATTACCTGGGTGATCAGGACGCTATCGAGTATATGTGTCGAGTCGCACCGAAACTGGTGTATGAACTGGAACATTACGGGGTGCCTTTCTCACGCCTGGATAACGGTAAGATTTATCAGCGTGCTTTCGGTGGGCAGAGTCAGAACTTTGGTGAAAAGCAGGCTGCCAGAACCTGTGCAGCGGCGGATCGAACCGGACATGCGATGCTGCATGCGCTGTATCAACAAAACATCCGTGCAAAAACCCATTTCTTTGATGAGTATTTTGCGACGGACATCATCAAGAACGAAGACGGTGTTGTACTCGGTGCCATCATCGTCAGTATTCAAACCGGTGAAGCAATGCTGATCGAAGCCCGTACTACACTGCTGGCTACCGGCGGCGCTGGTCAGATTTACCGCACCAATTCGAATGCATTGATCAATACTGGCGACGGTCTGGGTATGGTGTTAAGAGCCGATATTCCGTTGCAGGATATGGAATTTGTACAGTTTCACCCGACTGGTATTGCCGGTATCGGCATGCTGATTACCGAAGGTTGTCGTGGCGAAGGTGGTTATCTGGTGAATGGCGATGGCGAACGCTTTATGGAGCGTTATGCACCGAATGCCAAAGATCTGGCCAGTCGTGACGTGGTCAGTCGTTCTATCTTTCTTGAAGTGAAAGAGGGTAGAGGCTGCGGACCGGAAAAAGATTATGTGTTACTCAAACTGGATCATCTGGGTGCCGATACCATAATGAAACGCCTGCCGGGTATCCGTCAGTCCTGCATCACGTTCCTCGGTATAGACCCGATCAAAGAGCCGATTCCGGTTTATCCAACCTGTCATTATTTTATGGGTGGAATTCCGACCAACCGTAAGGGTGAAGTCGTGATGCCGGTTAAAGATACGCCGGAAGAAACCGTTCCCGGCCTGTATGCGGCGGGTGAATGTGCCTGCGTATCGGTGCATGGCGCGAACCGTCTGGGTGGCAACTCATTGCTCGATATCATTGTCTTTGGACGTGCTGCGGCGAATGAAATGATCAGCTATATGAAAGAAAACCAGTATCGCCTGCCGATGGATGAAAAAGCGGTGGAGAAGGCGATGGATCGTTTACATCGCTGGGATCGCAAGGGTAAGGGCGAAACCGTGGATGGACTGAAAGACGACCTGAAAAAAGTGATGGAGGATTACTGTGGCGTATACCGCACCCAGGAATTACTCGATCAGGGTGTGATCGAAATGAAGAAAATTCGTGAACGCCTGCCGAATGTTTATATTGAAGACTTTTCCAGAACCTTCAATACGGCTCGTATAGAAGCCCTTGAGCTGGAAAATCTGGTCGATGTGGCGATGTGTACCGTAGTTGCTGCTGCCGCCAGACAGGAAAGTCGTGGAGCGCATTCACGTGTAGATTATCCGGACCGGGATGATCAGAAGTGGATGAAACATAGCCTGTATTTCAAGAAAGATGACCGGATGGATTACAAACCCGTTCGCACCAAGCCATTGACGGTAGAATCATTTCCGCCTAAAGAACGCGTCTACTAGGAGTCTGGGCCATGAAATTCAATATTTTTAGATTTAATCCGGAAACCGATACAAAACCCTACATTCAGAGTTATGAATTACCGGGTGTGAATCCGGAAATGATGTTACTCGATGCTATTTTGACCCTGAAGAAAAAGGACCCGACACTTGGCTTTAGAAAGTCCTGTCGTGAAGGGGTGTGTGGTTCCGATGGGATGAATGTGAATGGGGTTAATCGTCTGGCCTGTGTAACGCGCCTGTCTGAATTGAGTGACCCGATTGAACTGCGTCCATTACCTGGATTGCCGGTTATTCGTGATCTGATCATCGATATGGAGCAGTTTTATAAGCAGTATCGCGCGGTTAAGCCGTATCTGATCGGCTCTGAACCAGAGCCTGAAGTGGAACGCCTGCAAACACCAAAGCAGCGCGAGTTACTGGATGGTCTGTATGAATGTATTCTGTGTGGCTGTTGCTCGACGGCCTGTCCGTCGTTCTGGTGGAACCCGGATAAATTCCTGGGTCCTGCAGCGCTGCTACAGGCGTCACGTTTTATCGAAGACAGTCGTGATGAAGCCACGGTTGAGCGTCTGGAACAGCTGGATGATGCTTACAAGCTATATCGTTGCCATACCATCATGAACTGTGTACAGGTTTGCCCGAAAGAGTTGAATCCAACCAAAGCTATCGGTCGAATCAAAGAACGCATGGTACAGAAAAAACTATAGATGAAAAAAAAATACGAAACACTGTCTGAGTTAAGATGGCAGTGCCGTCGTGGCATGCTGGAGCTGGATGTATTTCTACAGAAATTCGTCCAGCATGGCTATAGCAAACTGAATGAACAGGAACGCCAGGATTTCTATGAACTGCTGGAATATCCTGATCAGGAGTTACTGGAACTATTATTAGCCCAGGTCTCATCAACGGAGCAGCATATCAATGACATCGCCGGCAAAATCCGACAATGTGCTGCGCTATAAACTTCGTTATTCTCGATTCCTGTTTAAACTCGAAGTCCTAACTTCGCTAATACTTCTGGCCAGCCTGCTGGCCGGTCGCTTCGACCTCTGGCTGTTGCCGGCACTCTGTATTTATCTGCTACTCATCTTCATTTTTTTTGCAAAATACTCCATTATCCGACAGTTTGGATCGCACTCTGCCGTTGAATTCAGATCTTCACCGGAGCGCCTGATCTGGTATGATCAAAACACCGAAACCGATTTTCTACAGGAAGAAATAGACGTTATAATAACTCGGTGGTTTGTGCTGTTAAAACTGGGAAAAAGACCCAATCAAATGAATCGGGTAATGCTAAAGGATAGCTTCGATGATATGAACCACTACTCCAGTTTTAGAAGGCAAATATTACTTAAGCTCAGGTGAATTTACGCATGCTCGCTGATTTTGGATCGATCAATTCTGCTCACATAGTTAAGCCGAAAACCTTTTCGGGCCTGATGGATGTTTACGAACAGAACTATATCCGACTAAAAAAAATTGTCCCTGATCTTGGCATCGCTGATGAAATGATTTCAGTGACACCGGGCCATCTTGATCTTTATCTTTCGGTTAGCATGCGCTGCAAATTCACCACCATGTTACGCCTGACCTACCGCTTTCATGACGCGGATAAAGTAATCTGCCAGCCGGATATGCATATCCGTATTTACCATGATGCCCGGATCGCAGAGGTTCAGGATCGTCTCGATAGAAAACGGCATCGAATCTACAGTGGGAATAGTCTGCAGCAAAAATGGCATCTCAACCGTTTTCTTTATAAATGGCTGGGTTACTGTATTTATCAGGGCCATTATTTCCATCCAGTGTCAAATTTGAAGCAATTTTCAAAGTTGTAGTTAATTCTAGATAAGCTCTGTAAGTGTCTGTAAATTAATAAAATATAGCCGATAAAGTTATTGTCAATATAATTAGGCCTTGACGTAAACCTGAGCTTCAGATAAATTCCTGACTAAATTAGTCGGGAATTAAGAGGAAGCACATGAAACTATCAACAAAAGGTCGTTATGCGGTAACTGCGATGATGGATATTGCACTTCACGAAAAAGTAGGTCCTGTTACTTTGGCCGATATCTCTCAATGTCAGGGCATTTCACTGTCCTACCTGGAACAGTTGTTTTCTAAATTACGTAATAATGGACTGGTGAAAGGTGTCAGAGGTCCTGGCGGTGGCTATAGACTAGCCAAACCGGCGCATCAAATCTCTGTTGCCGATATCATCGATTCTGTCGATGAAAAGCTGGATCTGACTAAATGTGGTGGTAAGGGTAATTGTAACAAGGGTGAAAAGTGTTTAACCCACAAACTCTGGTATGACCTGACCTGTGATTTGCATCGTTATCTGGGCGGTATCAAGCTCGATCAATACGTTAACCGTCCTCAGATCAGTGAATTAGTTAAAAAACAGGATGTACAATACGGCAGATTTTTGAATCGCCGTTCGGCAGCCTGAAGGTTGCGATTTATAAACCCAATTTAATGATAAAGCTAAAGAGTATTATTGATGAGTAATTTAAGACTTCCAATTTATCTGGATTACAGTGCTACAACGCCAATTGATCAGCGCGTCGCTGCTAAAATGGCAGAATATCTGACTATAGAGGGTCAGTTTGGTAACCCTGCCTCGCGCAGTCATGCGTTTGGCTGGAAAGCAGAAGAAGCGGTAGAGCTTGCCCGTAAGCAGGTTGCTGAGCTGGTGAATGCCGATCCACGTGAAATTATCTGGACCAGTGGAGCCACCGAGTCTGATAATCTGGCGATTAAGGGTGCTGCACACTTTTATAAGAAAAAAGGTAACCATATCATTACTGTTAAAACCGAGCATAAAGCGGTTTTAGATACCACCAGACAACTGGAACGAGAAGGTTTCGAAGTTACTTATCTGACCCCGGAAGACAATGGCTTGCTGGATCTGGAAAAGCTCAGGGCTGCAATGCGTGATAGCACGATCATTGTTTCTGTGATGCATGTTAATAATGAAATCGGTGTGATTCAGGATATCGCCACTATTGGTGAAATATGCCGCGAAAAAGGGATTATTTTTCATGTCGATGCAGCGCAGTCACCCGGCAAGGTGACGATCGATCTGGCTGAATTGAAGGTTGATCTGATGTCGTTTTCCGGTCATAAGATTTATGGACCAAAAGGTATTGGCGCCCTGTATGTGAGGCGCAAGCCACGCATCCGTCTGGAAGCCCAGATGCATGGTGGTGGACATGAACGAGGATTGCGCTCTGGAACACTGGCTACCCATCAAATCGTCGGTATGGGTGAAGCGTTCCGAATCGCCAAGGAAGAGATGGCGACCGAAAATGAGCGTATCCGTATGCTACGTGATCGGCTGTATAACGGCCTTAACGATATGGAAGAGGTTTACCTGAATGGTGATCTGGAGCATCGTATTGCCGGCAATCTGAATATCAGTTTTAATTTTGTGGAAGGCGAGTCGCTGATTATGGCTTTACGTGATCTTGCGGTTTCATCAGGCTCTGCCTGTACTTCTGCCAGTCTGGAGCCATCCTATGTGCTGAGAGCATTAGGACGTAACGATGAGCTGGCGCATAGTTCCATCCGCTTTACGCTGGGACGCTATACGACGGTTGAAGAAGTGGATTACACCATTGAGCTGGTGAGAAAGGCAGTGACCAAGCTGCGAGAGCTTTCACCCCTGTGGGATATGTATAAGGCAGGTATAGATTTAAACTCCGTTGAATGGGTTGCCCATTAACGCAAAACTATTGAGGTAATCGAAATGGCATATAGTGAAAAAGTACTGGATCATTATGAGAATCCGCGCAACGTCGGCGTAATCGATGAAGATGACAGTGTAGGCACCGGTATGGTTGGTGCTCCTGCCTGTGGTGATGTGATGAAGCTACAGATCAAGGTTAGTAAAGATGGCATTATTGAAGATGCTAAATTTAAAACCTATGGCTGTGGTTCAGCGATTGCATCCAGCTCGCTGGTAACCGAATGGGTAAAGGGTAAAACCCTGGATCAGGCGGCAGAAATCAAAAATACCCATATTGCTGAAGAGCTGGCCTTACCACCGGTTAAGATCCATTGCTCGGTACTGGCAGAAGATGCGATTGCTGCTGCAATCTCCAACTACCGACAGAAACATCAGTAAATGTGAGACAGAAAAAGCCTGCGTAAGCAGGCTTTTTTTTGAGCTGAATCCATGCTAACGAACAACTTGCCGAACTGGGCCAGATGGATTGCGATGGATGAAGATGGTTGCTGGTGGTGTTATGAAGCCGAACCGCAGCAGCATGATCGTGGGTGGTATGAGAATGAAGTGGGGCGAACTCAGCGTTTAAAATTAATACGCCAGACAGACTGGCAACATAGTCTGCAAAAAGTGCCTGGCTAAAACGGTTAGAGTGTAGTGTTTCCTGCGGGCCCGATATTCATTCCTATCGACAGTCGATAGTGCTCGGATCTGTTTTCAGTGACACGATGGGGAGTCGCGGGGTCAAAAAAGATGAAATTCCCGCTAACTGGTTTGATGACGATGCTCTGTTCTGGTGTTTCGAGTACCAGGTCACCCGAATTTTCAGGCACCGACAGATAGATAACCCCGGAAATTAATTCGTCAAAATCATCATGTCGATGCAGTGTTGTGACATGCCCGGGTTGCATCAGGTTGAACCAGTAGCCGATCTTTAACTCATCTGTGCACATGCCAAGTAGTTCTGCACAGTAGCCCAGGCTTTCTTCGAGTAGCCTTTCTAAATCGGTATTTTGAATGGTTTTCAGATAGATATTTTCAAACCGTTGATGAAAATAATGGGTCTTTTTGAGGTTATTAGCATTCTGCTCCAGCTGTTGCTGCAGGTAGCGATCGATAGCACTAAGCTGGGAGGCGCTTAACTGGCTGATTCGCCGGATATAGGGGGTTTGGCTAAATAATCTCGGTGTGACGAGTGACACGACAGTATCAAAGGTAGAGTACGGATAAATAAATGCGGGTCAGAGTTTTCTGGCCCGCATTGTGTCGACCCGATTACTTCCAGTTTTCGAAGTTATCCGTTGATTTTTCCTGACCATCTTCGTAACCAGCAGAATAGGCATCGTTAACCTGTTGCTCTTCTCTTTCCGGATGACCCAGGTAACCACCCTGCCAGCCGATTATGTATTGTTCCTGTAAACCCATTTCTTCCATTTTAGTCGTTGCATCACGATAAGCTTGATCCATAACATTCTCCTCAAATTCAGACGATAAAAAAAGATTATTTGGCGCTGTAGCGCACTCGTAAGAATTGCCACAGGCCGAAAAATGTGAGTATTTTACTAGAAAAAACGCAGTTTATAATATCTCTATTGGGAGTATGCGTGGATTTACGTCCCATCAGGGATATTCGAATAATAATGAATAATGATTATTATTATCAACAGTTTATTTATCAGGAGTATATATTTGATGACTACCGATGCTGATATGAATTTTATTAGTGGTATGTCGGCCTTTGAATCTAAAGAGTTCATCCGCGCCGTACAGTTTTTACTACCCTTTGCCGAAAAAGGTGACCCGGATGCCCAGCACCGTGTTGCTATCATGTACCAAAATGGTCTGGGCATGGTGAAAAAGGAAGCACTGGCTTTCAAGTGGATGAAAGCGGCCGCTGACCAGGGCCATGCGGTTGCACAGCATGGACTCGGGTTTATGTATATGGATGGCGATTGTGTTGAAAAGGATGGCGCCAAAGCGGTTGAATGGTTTAGCAAGGCTGCCGATCAGGGGCTGGTCGGCTCGATGACGACACTTGCCATGATGTATGAATCTGGTGATGGGATTGAGAAAGACCCAGAGAAAGCAAAAGAACTTTACGCGAAGGCGGGGTTTTAATGCGTCCTGCGTTTTTGTCCAAAGTTCTGGAAGAAGAACTACTGGGAACGCTTAAAGGTCATCACACACCGGTGATGGTATGGGGCCCGCCAGGGGTTGGCAAATCACAGATCGTGCTGCAGATTGGGCAAACCCATAAGCTGCCGGTGATCGATATCCGGCTATCTCAGATGGAACCGAGCGATTTGCGCGGTATCCCGTTTAAACAGGGCAGTAAGGTTGAATGGGCGGTACCTTCGATGTTGCCCGATGCTAAAACCCATGGCAGTTCAGGCATTCTGTTTCTGGATGAAATAAATTCGGCAGCCCCTTCGGTGTCAGCAGCGGCCTATCAGCTTATCCTGGATCGCCGACTGGGGAACTATGAAGTACCGCAGGGCTGGGCCATCTTTGCTGCCGGCAACCGACAGGGCGATCGTGGAGTGACCTATGCGATGCCTGCACCACTGGCGAATCGCTTCTCACATTATGAAATCGATCTGCATCTGGATGACTGGGTGGCCTGGGCCTATAAAAACGGTATCGATGAACGCATCATCGGTTTTTTACGTTTTCGCCCGGAGTTACTGTTTGATTTTGATCCGGCGCACAACCCGGTCGCTTTTCCATCACCGCGTTCCTGGGAGTTTGCTCATCGCGCATTACAAAAATTTATCGATTACCCGAATCTGTTGCTGGGTTCGTTACAGGCCTGTGTTGGTCCTGCGGCAGGAATCGAATGTCATGCGTTTATTGAAAGTCTGGATCAAATGCCGGATCTGGATAAGATTATCAATGGTGAAGACATCAAGGCACCGGATGAAATCGACCTGCAATATGCAGTGGCTTCTGCACTGGTAGGCCGTGCGATTCGTGCTCAGTCGAGCGCGCAGTCGGCGACTATCTATGGCAATATCCTTAACTATGCGGGTCGTTTTCCGCAGCGTGAAATGGGTGTAATGCTGGTATCGGATATGCATCGGGCGATTGGTAATGATCTGTTTGAACTGACCGAATTTGCCAGCTGGGCCGATTCTATTGCCGATCTGATTCTGTACGACTGATGACGGTTCGTGGATAGTTCACTCGAAGCAATTGAAAACAAATTGAGTGCAGCGCGCACTCGATTGATCCTGGATAAACCATTTTTGGGGGCGCTGGTGTTGCGTCTGCCGTTGCAGGCGGCCGATCCGAGCTGGTGTGCAACCACCGGTACCGATGCCCGAAAGTTCTATTACAATCCGGCCTATATTCAGGAGCTGCGCGCCGATGAAACCCAGTTTGTGCTGGCACACGAAGCCCTGCATTGCGCGCTGTCGCATTTTGCACGGCGCGGTCATCGGGTTAAACACCGCTGGGATATCGCCTGTGATTATGCGATTAATCCGCTGCTGTTAGATGAAGGGCTGAAGCCGCCACCCGGCTCTCTGATGCTGCGTGAGTACCGTGGGATGACGGCGGAGGAAATCTATCCGATGATTCAGGATAACGATATGTCCGAGTCGCTGGATCAGCATCTGTACGATAAACAGGAGCAAACCGAAGGCGGGCAGGATAAACAGCAAAATCCACTCGATCAGAAGGATTCAAAAAGTCAGTCTGGTGGTGAAGGTCAGGTGCAACGGCAGGATCAGTCGAATAAACCTGCACAGGGCAATCAGCCTGACGAACCGGCGGATAGCGAAAAAAATCCGCAGCAGGATGAAAGCGCGGGCCTGCCGAGACAGAGCAACGATCAGTTACCCGGAAAAGCCAGCGGTGCCGCCAGTAAAGACCTGCAAAGCAGTGCACCGCAGCCGTTAACCGAATCAGAAAAATCAGATCTGCATGTGCAGTGGCAGCAGCGACTGGCTGGTTCGGCACAACAGGCGCAGCAGGCCGGTAAGCTGGGTGAAGGCATCGCGCGCATGATCGATTTTTTTCTGCAGCCGACCTTACCCTGGCGTGTATTACTGGCACGCCATATGAACAGTATTTCGCGCGACGATTACAGCTACACGCGGCCTTCCAGCCGGCGTGGCGATCCGGCGATCTATCCCAGCCTGCGTAGCCCGCAGATGAACGTGGTGGTCGCTGTCGATGTCAGTGGTTCGATCGACAAGGATGAGCTGGATGAGTTTGTGGCGGAAGTCGATTCACTCAAATCCCAGGTTCGGGCGCGTGTCACTTTTCTGACCTGTGATTCAAAGATAACCGGTGATAGTCCTCAGATTTTTGAAGCCTGGGAGTATTGCCGCCTGCCGGAACGTATTATGGGTGGAGGCAGCACCGATTTTAACCCGGTGTTTGAGTGGGTCGAACGGCATGATGTGAAGCCGGATCTGCTGGTTTACTTTACCGACGCGGATGGACGATTCCCTCGCTGTCAGGCGCCTTATCCGGTGATCTGGCTGGTGAAAGGCCGTAAGGCCGTTCCCTGGGGCCAGAGAATTCAATTAAATTAAGCGGTCTTATGCAATTATCCAATGAAGATAACCTGCGCCTGAATGTGTTGCTGGCGCAGGACCTGAAAGCGGTTCGCATCGATGAATCGAAAATGATCGTGTATGCCTTATCCAGTCGCGGGGATGCCAAAATCCAGCTCAATCCGACTGGCAAGGATGAAAAATATATCCGCCTGGTAAAAGAGCTGCTGTCGAACAAGATTATGGGTTCTCCTGGCGGTTATCCGGTGTATATCAAGCGCTGGACACGCATGGGGCAGGAACGTCAGCAGGAAAGCCTGGCGCAATTGCTGTTACTGGGTGAGCCGGAAGCGGTGGTGGCGGTGGTGCATGCTCCAACCCTGAGTACCGATATCGCACGCCATGCGTGGTGGGCATTCCCGTCCTCTGAAAATGCGCGCCGGTTACTGGAAAAAAAATCCATCGTGGATTCCGATCTGGCGCGAGAGCTGGTCGAGTTTTTACTCGAGTTCCTGCCGTTTGAGATAGAGCACAGAGACATGATCGATTCGGTTCGATTATGCCTGCAAAATGACCTGTTAACCGCTGCTGAAATCGACGATCTGTGGAAACGGGCGCGGCGTAAACAGAGTCTGTATGTCGGGTTTTTACACAGCCAGCCGGATGCTCTGCCGGATCAGGCCGGTGCACATCCGCTGTATAAACCGTTGCAGCAGTCTTTGCAGCCACTGGTCGAGCAGGGCAATGTGTACGCGATCCAGCTATTGCGCTACCTGTCGGAGCCGGGGCAGGGCTTTCTCAGAACCATCATCCGGGTGCTTGAAAAAGCCGCCAGCCAGGATACGATCGTTTCACTGTTTCAGGCGCTGTCAAACTATAACCGCCTGTTACCTCTGGCATCGGTGAAGCAGCGCGATATCAAGAATGCGGAGCAGCTGGTCACGGTATGGATAAGTGGCAAGCAGGATGAGCAACTGGTGAGCTGTCTTGAGGCCTGTGCACAATATAGCGATCAGATTCGAGCCATGCTGGTCATATCTCAGCTGGATGAAGTGACGCTGTTTCCGATTTTTGGCCTGACCGATGCACTGGGCACGGTGATGCGCAAAAAACTTGAGCCGGTCACCGGCCCTTTATTGCAACATATCCGGCAGCTGTTACATTAGGCGAAGTTCGTGGAGTGCAACTATCGGTTGCGCGATGTTTTCTATATAATGATTTCCTTATATTAAATTTAAGGCCTCCAACTGGAGCGGGTGTATGCGATGAAGTACCTTCCGATATTTTATGAAATCACCGATAAGCCCTGTGTAGTGATCGGAGGCGGGGGGATTGCCGCACGTAAAGCCGACCTGTTACATCAGGCGGGTGCCAGAGTCAGTGTGATTTCCCCCGAGCTGGGCGATGAAATGTCGCGCTTTCAACAACAGGGTAAGATTAGCTGGCAGCAACGTAATTTTGAGGCAGGTGATCTGACCGATTATTTTCTGGTGATCGCCGCAACCAGTGACAGGCGGGTCAATGAACAGGCTGCGGCTGAAGCACTGGTGCTGAAGATTCCCTGTAATGTGGTGGATAACCCAGAGCTATGCAGTTTCATCATGCCTTCGATTATCAACCGGGATCCAGTACAGATTGCGGTATCTACCGGTGGCGCATCACCGGTGCTAGCACGTCTGATTCGGACCAATCTGGAAAGCTGTACGCCATCGGCCTATGGCAAGCTGGCGAAGCTGGTCGAAAAGTATCGTGACCGGGTCAAAAGTACCTTCCCACGCGTGGTCGAGCGTCGTAAATTCTGGGAGTCTATTCTGGAAGGGCCGGTGGCTGAACATATCTTTGCCGGTCGTAACGACGATGCCCGACAGTTGATTGAACAACTGATCGACAAGGCCGATTCCAACCCGTCCTATAAAGGTGAAGTGTTTCTGGTAGGTGCCGGTCCGGGAGACCCCGACCTGCTCACCTTTCGCGCCTTACGCCTGATGCAAAAGGCCGATGTCATCGTCTACGATCGACTGGTTTCGCAACCGATCATGGATCTGGTGCGGCGTGACGCGGAGCGCATCTACGCCGGCAAGGAACGCTCCCATCATGCGATACCCCAGGAAAACATCAATCAGTTGCTGGTGCGGTTGGCCAAAGAAGGCAAACGTGTACTACGCCTGAAAGGTGGCGATAACTTCATTTTCGGACGCGGTGGTGAAGAAATATCTGAATTGATCGATGAAGATATCCCGTTTCAGGTCGTGCCCGGTATAACTGCCGCTTCCGGTTGTACAACCTACGCAGGTATTCCGTTAACCCACCGTGATTATGCGCAGGCCTGTATCTTTGTGACCGGCCACCTGAAGGATGGCTCCAGTGATCTGAACTGGGATATGTTGTCGCATGCGAATCAAACGGTGGTTTTTTACATGGGGCTGGTGAATGTTCAGTCGATCTGCGATTCACTCAAACAACATGGCCGAGCCGCCTCTACACCGGCTGCGTTGATCGAAAAAGGTACAACGCCGGAACAACGGGTTTTTATCGGTGATCTGGATACCTTACCGGGGCTGGTGAACCAGAATAATGTCAAGGCCCCGACCCTGATTGTGGTCGGTGAAGTGGTGGAGTTGCATAAGAAACTGCACTGGTTCAAGCCGGGCGAAGAGATTAAATAGCCCCGTAGAGTGTTCCTGTAGGACTATGATGGCAATCATGCTTCTTCCTGAGGTGTATTACCTGGCGTTGCCAATTACATTGAAAACTAGTTTGTACCATCTCAGTGCTGATTTCCGAGTATCCGATGCTTAAAAGCTATTTTAAAAGGATGTGTGGTCAGGGCGATAAATGCCGTGAAACTTATACCCCTGTCTGGTTACTGTGGTCAGTTGTGGGGGGATCGCTTGCCATACTGATCATCTCCTTTACCCATCAGTGGATACCGATTTCGCATGCCAGCAGTCTGTTTTTGATCGGCTCTTTTGGTGCCTCTTCGGTTCTCATTTTCGGCACACCGAATGTACCCTATGCCCAGCCCAGGAACCTGCTCGGAGGGCATCTGATCTCTGCCCTGATCGGGGTGACGATCGCTCAATATGTGATTTTACCGATTGAATTTCAGGCGGCGCTGGTGGTTTCGCTGGCGATACTGTTTATGCTGCTCACCAATACGGTGCATCCACCCGGCGGGGCAACCGGGCTGATCGCCGTAATCGGACATGATGGAGTGCATGAAATGGGTTACCACTTCGTGTTGCAACCAGTACTGTCAGGCCTGTTGATCATGCTGGTGATTGCGTTGCTGTTCAATAATCTGAGTTCTGATTGTGAACGTCATTATCCCCGGCACTGGTGGTAGGACCGCGTATTAATTGCTAAGTATCCGGACATATTAGCAATTACTTATATATTCGGGTAGAATCCGCGCCTTTTAATCTGTGCAAGGCGAATCTATGTTCCAACTCACCTGTCCTGGTAAACAATGTGTAAAAAATGATGTGTTATCCGGTCTGACCGTCGCGTTGGCGCTGGTTCCGGAAGCAGTCGCTTTTGCCTTTGTCGCGGGTGTCGAACCTCTGGTAGGCCTGTACGGCGCCTTTATGATGGGAATCATCACCGCTTTTATCGGCGGTCGTCCCGGTATGATTTCTGGAGCCACCGGTGCGATGGCGGTGGTGATGGTGTCGCTGGTTGCTCAGCATGGGGTCGAGTATCTGTTTGCCGCGATTATCGTCACCGGTTTGATCCAGATGAGTGCCGGTGTGCTGCGCCTGGGCAAGTTTATCCGTCTGGTGCCTTTCCCGGTAATGCTGGGTTTCGTGAATGGTCTCGCCATCGTTATTTTTCTGGCCCAGTTACAGCAGTTCAAGGTGATTTCAGCCGATGGTGGGCTGGAGTGGATGAGCGGACAGTCATTGTTGATTATGCTGGGTCTGATTGCGCTGACCATGGCGATCATCCACTTTTTACCTCGTTTTACGGTTGCTGTTCCAGCTTCTTTGGCTGCCATTATTACAGTGACTCTGCTGGTCATCGGACTGGACCTGGATAGCCGCTCGGTGGTTGATGTATTGCGTGATATGACGGGCGATATGCAGGCCACGATTGCGGGTGGTCTACCTTCGTTTCATCTACCCGTTGTGCCGTTTAACTGGGAAACACTGCGGATCATTCTGCCTTACAGCATTATTCTGGCTGGTGTTGGCCTGATTGAGTCGCTGCTGACGCTGAATCTGGTGGATGATCTGACCGAAACCCGTGGGCGTGGTAATCAGGAGTGTGTCGGGCAGGGAATCGGTAATACCGTCAATGGCCTGTTTGGCGGAATGGGCGGCTGTGCCATGATCGGACAGTCCATGATCAATATCAATTCGGGAGGCAAGGGCCGCCTGTCAGGCATCAGCGCGGCGCTGTTTCTGCTGGGATTTATTCTGTTCGCTTCCGGCCTGATCGAAATCATCCCGGTCGCAGCGCTGGTCGGGGTGATGTTCATGGTGGTGCTTGGCACCTTTGAATGGGCCACCTTTCGCATGATCGGTAAAGTGCCGTTGGCGGATATTCTGATTACCATTCTGGTTGCGGCTGTCACCGTTATATCGGATCTGGCGATCGCCGTTATCGTCGGCGTCATCGTGTCGGCACTGGTATTTGCCTGGGAGCATGCCAAGCACATGAACGCGAAGTCTTTTATCGATGAAAATGGCAGTAAAATCTATGAGCTAAACGGGCCGCTGTTCTTTGGTTCGGTGCATGCCTTTCATGAACTGTTTAATCCACGCGAAGACCCGGATGATGTAATCATCGATTTTTATAATTCACGGGTTGCCGATCATTCCGGCATCGAAGCCATCGATAGTCTGGCTGAGCGTTATCAGCGTAACGGTAAAACACTGCATCTCAAGCATCTGAGCGAAGAATGCAAGCTGCTGCTACATACGGCCGGAAACCTGGTAGAAGTGAATGTAATGGAAGATCCGGTATACCATGTGGCGGATGATCTGCTGGATTAGCGAGCAATCCATTCGGCCTGTGAGATCACTGCACCACGCAGGGTTATTTTTCCATTATAACGTTCACCCGGCTGGATGATGCCGACGCCTTTCGGGGTTCCTGTCATCACGATATCGCCGTCATTCAGCGTCATAAAACGACTGATTTCGTTTAAAATGGTGGCTGGTTTATACAGCATCAGACTGGTATCGGCCTTTTGTACGGTGGTGCCGTTTATCTCCAGTTCCAGAGTCAACGCCGGATCAACCTCGGATATCCTCACAAACGGGCTAAACAGTGCTGCGCCATCAAACGCTTTGGCCCGTTCCCACGGTAAGCCTTTAGCCTTGAGTTTATCCTGCAGTGCGCGTTTGGTTAGATCAAGCCCAAACCCTACCGCTGCAAAACGCCCGTCCTCAACCACAAAACACAGCTCACCTTCGTAATTGATAGCTTCCTGATGGATCGCGTGCAGTTGATCGGATATGGCTGAATTAGGTTTGCTGAACACGACCATTTCATCGGCGACTTCATTCTTCAATTCTTCAATGTGGGCCGCATAGTTACGCCCAACGCAGACAATTTTTCCGGGAGTCAGTTGTTGCTGGCCTATTTGAATCTTGTTCATTGCTTTGCTCATGTTAGTTTCTCTGCAGTCGGAGTGGCGCTAAAGGTGGCGAAATAGTCTAGCAGTAACTCGATAAATAAGCGCCATTTTAGCAGCATGATGCGTCAGTAATCGACTAGTAGTGGACTACTGAATTCACGAGGGGAGGTTGGGTGCTCCGTTAGTATGCGATCCGGCTGACTGTCTTCAAAACAGAAACAGTGTATCAATAATTTCACATATTGTTTTTATTCGGTGCAGGCCTAATACTTTATTTCAATCAGATGAAGTTTCATAACAAAACTTTTGGTTGACCTGTAAACACTAAATAACAACGAATCCGTAGAGGAAAATTGAATGAATAAATTTGTCAAAAAATCTTTAACTGTCATGACTTTATTGGGCACCCTGAGCCTGACCCAACCGGTTATGGCTGAAATGGCTTCAGCTGGAAATTATACGATCGACCCAGGTCATACTTTCGTCACTTTCAGTGTCAGTCACCTTGGTTTCAGTGAATTACAGGGTCGTTTTAACACCGTTGAAGGTAGCATGAAATATACACCTAATGGCGCATCGAGTGTTGAAGTCACGATCGATGCCGCCAGTGTGGATAGCAACCATCAGAAACGTGATGATCATTTGCGTGGTCCTGATTTCTTCAACGCGAAGCAGTTTCCTCAGATCAAGTTTGCATCCAGCAAAGTCCATTACGGCGCTTCCGGAGAACCCAGTCGTGTCGATGGAAACTTCACTTTACACGGTGTTACCAAAGCGGTGTCTCTGGATGTGACTCCAGTCGGTGCAGGTAGCGATCCCTGGGGTGGTTACCGTTCTGGCTACAATGCCTCTACCAAGATCAAACGCAGTGACTACGGGATGAACTATATGCCTGGTGGTATCGGTGATGAGATTTCAATCAAACTTTATATCGAACTGACAAAGAATTAATGGAGTGCTGGCTATTCGTCAAGCATGACGAGTAGCCATTGACTCTGGTGACCCGGATGAATCTTCAATTACAACTTGCCCTTCAGGTTTTGCTGCTACCGCTGGTACTGTCTTTTGTGGTGTGGCATGCGGGCTTAAAAAGTCATCGATTTAACCTGCTAGCATTGTTTCTAATCTGGGTTATCAGTTTTGTGTGGATAAAAGGCATGCCAGCTTTTCCACCTGCAGAAGCGGTAGAGTGGGTGGTATTAATCGGCCTGCTGTATGCCATTATCAGTATCAGCTTTAAATCTGCCGTCATTCCATTGCTGCTGAATGCCGCCATTTTGTTGCTTGGAATTGTAATCTTGACCTGGCCGGTACTGATCCGTGCTTCAGACCCACAGTTTTTTTTAGAACTCTTTTTGTTTGCTTCACTCGGAATAATAATACCCCTCCTCTTGAAACGCGCTTCTCCTTCCAGTCCAGCTTTAACAGTGGGAATCAGCAATGCTGGTCTCGCTGCGATATCTGGGCTGGGTGGGAGTCTTTTAATTGGACAACTGGCTGGGGTCGCGGCCTCGTTGCTGGGTGCTTTTATACTGTATGAGCTGCTTTCAAAACTGCACAATTCTGAATTACCACCTCGATCCCTTAATCTGATGGTGAACCTGCATATCTGGCTTGCGCTAATCGCTAGAGTATATGCGGAAGTGGCACTTATTCCCGTTGTACTGGTTAGTCTGTCGTTGTTGTTTGGTTTGACCGTTCGCTGGCGCTACGCCTCTGTAGTGTCGTTACTGTTGAGTTTGGGAGCTTTGGGCTGGTTGTTAGCGACCAGCGATAACTCCAGCTATTACTAGTCCGATTCTTTGTGGCAGCAAGGTTTCTGTATGTATAGCATTTCTTTTCTTTAAATTTTTATTTCAGGTAGCCCGATGTTAGTTAATGGAAAATGGAGCAAGGACTTTGATCCTGTACAGGCGGTCGATGAAGATGGCCGCTTTATCCGTCAGGATTCCCAGTTTCGCAACTGGATAACTCCCGATGGAAGTGCTGGAATAACCGGCAAAGCCGGTTTTAAAGCAGAGTCGGAACGCTATCATCTGTATGTTGCTTTAATCTGCCCCTGGGCCTGCCGCACACTGATGGCTCGCAAAATTAAAAAGCTGGAAGCTCTAATTTCGGTCAGTGTGGTGGAGCCTTATCTGCAGGATGAATGCTGGAGTTTTGGCGCATACCCAGGCGCTGACATTGAGCCTCTGTATGGTTTTAAGTATGCCCACCAGCTCTACACCCGTGCCGATGGCAACTACAGTGGTCAGGTCACCGTACCCGTGCTGTGGGATAAACAACAGCATACCATTGTGAATAATGAGTCGGCCGATATCGTGCGCATGCTGAACAGTGGTTTTGGTGATCTGGCTGATAATACGGTTGATCTGTACCCATTGGATCTGAGAGCTGAAATCGATGCCGTCAATGAACGTCTTTACGATAGCTTTAACAATGGCGTGTATCAGGCTGGATTTGCTTCTACCCAGTTTGCATATGAGGAGGCGGTCGCAAAAGTATTCGACAGTCTGGCTTTTTTACAGCAGCAACTGGAAGGGCAGGATTACCTGGTTGGTAATCGTCTGACCGAGGCTGATATTCGTGCGTTTGTGACGCTGATTCGTTTTGATACTGCTTATTACGGCCTGTTTAAAACCAATCTGGCCCAGGTCAGGGATTACCCGACTATTCTGGCGTATATGCAACGAATCTATGCGTTACCGGGGGTGGCTGAAACCGTAAATTTTGATCATATCAAGCAGGGATACTACTCGATTAAAATGTTGAACCCTCTGGGAATAATTCCGCAAGGGCCTGATCTGTCCTATATAACGGGGTAATGCTGGCATCTGGAAAATGTGACGCGCGCTGGTTCGATCCAGTAGCCAAAAGCATTTAACCGGGTAATTCAGCTATTCTGCGTTAGAATTCTGTCCAGGTGGTTGGCAAAGGTCTTCCGATCGCTCTGATTGAGTGGCGGCGGCCCTCCGGTATCGACTCCACTGGAGCGCAGGCTATCCATAAAATCGCGCATATTCAGACGCGAGCGGATATTTTCGACGGTATACAGTTCACCACGTGGGCTAAGCGAAGTTCCGCCTTTATCAATCACTTCTGCTGCTAGTGGTATATCACTGGTAATCACCAGATCCCCACTTTGCATGCGCTTTACGATTTCATTATCGGCTACATCAAAACCACTCTGCACACGAATCGATTTAATATATTTCGATGGAGGCACCGCAACCGACTGATTGGCAATCAGCGTTAGCTGGGTTGCGGTACGGTTGGCCGCTTTAAACAGTATGTCCTTGATGACAACAGGACAGGCATCGGCATCACACCAGATTTTCATAGCTTCGAATTCACGGGGTTAAATGAGAGGCTGGAATTAGCCTTGAGCGGGCAGCGAGTTTACCTCACGCTATGCTAGCTGAACAGCGAGGATCGGAGTAAAGTTAACCTGAAGAAGGTTAGATCGGAGGACACATCATGCCTATCCGCAGGCAGGCCAGGGTATTAAAGATTGTATTCGTGCTGTTATTTGCTATCCCGTTGCTGGGATGCTTTAACTCTGACTCTGAGTCCCCGCCAACGTTTGAGTATCGCGCCGCACTCAAGCCTTTTTCCAGCTGTGATGCACTCGCCACCTATCTACAGGATACGGCCGAGCAGCAGAATCGTCTGAGTCAGTATTATTATGCGCTGCCGGGCATCAGTAATGCCGTGCAGGATAATGTCATCGGTATTCCGGGTGGAAATGTCGCGCTAAGTGCGGATGCTATTGCGCCGGCCATAGAAACTACCCGTACAATCAGCGAGTTTACCCAGACCAATAATCAGGTGAGTGGGGTCGATGAAGCCGACTTCATCAAAACCGATGGCGACTATAGCTATATCGTGAGCGGTGGCTTTCTGGTCGTAGTGGATAACTGGCCAGCCGATCAAAGCTCAATACTGGCTCGGATAGCGGTGAAAGGCTTGTCTTCCAATCTGTTTGTGTATCAGGATACGGTGTGGGTCGTGAGTGATTTAATGAGCACCGACCTGTCCGCCAGTCAGATGGCCTTTGCACCCCGGGTCAATCAGTTAACCCTGATTTCAATGTTCGATATCACCGATCGCAGCAATCCGCTGTTGCTGCGTGAAACAACACTGGAAGGTTACTATGTCGATGCCAGACGTATTGATAACCGGGTGTATCTGGTCACTTCCGCTTACTTTGATCTGTATCCGTTACTTTCTGATAATGCCAGTCCTGCGATTGATACGTTGCTACCGAAGCTGTCCGACCGAGTGTATAACGCAGGAATCAGTAGCGTCAGTGAACAGCTGATCAGCCCCTGTGAACAGATCTATCAACCGGGTACCGCAAATGGCACCGGTACCATCACCCTGTCGACGTTTGATTTACTGACACCTCGGTCTGAGATCAAACGCCAGACCATCATCAGTAATTCAGGAACCATCTATGCCAGTCGTGAGCATCTTTATCTGGCCACGGTAGAGGATAACTTCTGGACCTGGTTGCCCGTGCTGGAAGGCGATGAAGTTCCCAGTCCTGGTACTACCTTGCATAAATTTAGCCTGTTGCAGGAACCGGTGTATCTGGCCAGTGGACGAGTCGACGGTTATCTGTTGAATCAGTTTGCGCTGGATGAACATAACGATTTATTGCGCATAACTACTACCAGTTTTGCGTGGTGGAACAACCAGCCGCCGCAGAACAGGCTGTATATCCTTGAGCAGCAGGGTGAGCGACTGGTGCAACGCAGTCAGCTAGATGGGCTGGGTAAGCCCGGAGAGCGCATCTATGCCACACGCTTTTTTGGTGATCAGGGTTTTGTCGTGACTTTCCAGCAGATTGACCCGTTGTATACGCTGGATCTGAGTGATCCGGATAATCCGCAAGTTGCTGGCGAACTGGAGGTTCCTGGATTTTCCACCTATCTGCATCCTCTGGAGGATGGTCTGCTGCTGGCGATTGGACGCAACCAGAGCAATAACGCCACCGATGTCAGTCTGTTTGATACCACGGATTTTTCTCAACCGGCACTGCTGCATCGGATCTCTATCGGCAAGGACAGTTATTCGGAAGCTGAATACAATCATAAGGCCTTTACCTGGTATCCACGTGAACAGTTGTTGGCGCTGCCGGTCACGCGTTGGTCGGGTGATTTGGTGCGGGATGGTTACTCGGGCTACCGACTGTTCAACGGTCTGCAATTATATCGGGCCGACCGAGTAAATGGTTTCGCTGATGTTGGGCTGGTCGATCATAGTTCGCTGTATCAAAATAGTACGGGCCAGTTCTGGTATCAGCCGGAAAATATCCGTAGAAGTTTTTTTGTGGCTGATGACGCAAATCAGAGTTACCTGTACTCGGTCAGCAGTCGTGGCATCAAGATCAATGCACTCGGCGATCTGGCAACGGATCTGGCGGTACTAGAATTACCCGTGTATGACAGGCAGAATGTTCTTTTTTATTAAAGTGAGTTTCGACATGCTCAGAGCCTTCATTATATTCACGCTTGTCTTTATTCAAAACGCCTGTGTGACCAGCAGTACTGTAATCACCGGCGAAGTCAGGGAGCGGATTGAGTTTGAGGCCGTGGAAGTGTTTTTTAATACTGCGCCTGACTGTGATTTCGATGTCATCGCCCATATCAATATCCCAGGTACCTATTTCAACCGCGCATCGCTGATCGACGCGTTTCGCTGGAAAGCCGCTTCGGTTGGCGCTAATGCAATACAGATCCTCGATATTCAGCCGGTTGGTGTTAACGAGATGATGGGTTCAGCCAGAGCCTTACGTTGCGAGCGTGCAGTCCCTCTGTTCAATCCGATCGAGAAAGTTGACCTTTAATGATTTAGCGTTAAGCTTACACAAACTATAACAAACGGCTTCATGTTCTCTTTTTCCTCCCAGTTCTCAGATGGTGAAAACAGTTACCGGCTGATTGCCGCACTGTTTCTGCGCCTGCTCGCCATCATTTATTTCATGGCCTTCTTTTCTCTCAGCTTTCAGATTACCGGGCTGGTGGGAGAGCAGGGCATACTGCCACTCAGCCCCTGGCTGGATAGCCTGCTGAGTGAAATGGGCGGCTCGGCTTTTGTCTACTTTCCGATGTTGTTCTGGTTTGAGCAGAGCGATTTTTTCCTGCAGGCAGTAGCCTGGTCGGGTTGTGTTGTTTCAATTTCGCTATTGCTTAATATCTGGCCCAGACTGAGCCTGATCCTGCTGTTCATTTTCTATCTGTCGCTGGTTAAGGCAGGGCAGACCTTTATGAACTTTCAGTGGGATGGCTTACTGCTGGAGGCTGGATTTCTGGCAATTTTTCTACGTCCGGATTCCAGAATCCTGATCCTGTTATTCCGCTGGTTACTGTTTCGCTTACGCTTCATGTCCGGTATTTCAAAACTGGTGATGGGCGATCCGTCCTGGCTGGGCATGACGGCGCTGATCTATTACTTTGAAACCCAGCCGTTACCGCATGTAGGGGCCTGGTATTTTGATAACCTGCCGCAGATACTACTGATCGCCGCTACCGTTCTGGTGCTGATCATTGAGATCATAGTGCCTTTTATGATGTTTTTACCCCGGCGTTATCGTCTGATAGCCGCCTGGGCCACGCTCGCGCTGCAAGTGCTGATTATGCTCAGCAGTAATCACAACTGGTTTAACTTTCTGACCATCGCGTTATGCCTTTTTCTGTTCGATGATAAAGCCGTGCGACGCATCGTACCGGGTGGGCTGGAACGCTGGTTGACCATGAGCTGGGCGCAACGCCTGCAAAACCCGCGCGCTCGACGTTCGGTGGCGGCGAGTTATCTGCTGGCGGGAGTGGTTACGCTGGGCGGTATCCTGAGCATCCATAAATTGGTCACCAACAGGAGTCTGGGCACTGTTGCCGATACCCTGCAGGATATCCTGCAGCAATGGCATATCGTGAATACCTATCATGTTTTCCCAACCATGACGACGCGTCAGATCGAACTTAAAATTGAAGGCTCTATCGATGGGATTAACTGGAAAGAGTATGAGTTTATCCATCGCCCAAATGCGCTATCGAAAGCACCGACGATCGTTTTCCCGCATCATCCGCGACTCGACTGGATGATGTGGTTTGTGCCGTTTCATCCACGCTTTTTACCCTGGTTTGATGCTTTCCTGCAAACCCTGCTGGAAAACTCAGCGCAGGTAACGGCATTGCTAAAGGATAATCCGTTCAAGGACCAGGCTCCCCGCTATCTGCGTGTGAATGCCTGGCACTATGAGTTTACCAGTCCCGCCGAGCGTGAGCAGACTGGCAACTGGTGGAAACGCAGTTATCTGGGACCCTTTTACCCGCTACCCGGTAAATACAGGATCGCGCCCTGATGCCTCACTTGTGTAACTTGCCTTTATCAGTATTGGATGGTTTTTCCTGTTTATGCTCTGCCTGAGCAGGGGGATACAGACTATCCATCATTTCCCCGGTGGTTAAAATAACCGTTATATCGTCATCGACTTCGTCGTCGTTGGCTGTTTCTCTGGGTTGCTTATCACGCATTCTGGACCTCTATTCTCAGTAATCATGCTGGCCAGTATTCCGTCTGTATGGATTCTCCTAAATCGGCATCGATCAGACGCTGTCTGACTTCGAGCAGTTTTTTAATTAATGCTGGTTCCGCCTTCTCATAGGCGGCTGCATCCGGCGCACGCTTAACAACCACGCCGAGTAATTCTGTAATCGCATTGCCTATCGAGTTCTGGCTGATGGTGACGACCCATTTGCCACTATCGTTACGATAGATAAGCTGCTTGAAAGCCGGCTGCCAGCGTATCGCGTTGGCATATTGCGCGTTTTTAATGCACTGGTCACGTACAATCTTGGCGGTGCTCAAAAAATCATTATTAAAGAGCAGCTTTTCTGTTACCTGTTGCGGGAAATTGACATTTTTTGGGATGGCAGCATTGCGCGTTGAAACCTGGCTGAAAAAAGTGCGGTAAAAATCGATAAACCCTTTTAGAATGATATCGTACTCTTGCCAGAATTTAACCTCCTTTATGGAATCCAGACCACCACTAATCTCCCAGCAGGGAAGTCCCTGCGGGTAACCGGTCAACATCAGCTGCGACGAATCGCCAGTCATCGGTTTTAGTATTTCCAGCTCCAGGGTGTCGAAAAAAGCACAATAGGCATCATGCATATAGCTTTGAAACAGACTGTGCTGGCCACCATCGGTGAGGTTTGGGTTGTTAGTTTCAGCCAGCGGAGCATCACGCAGTTGCTGTTTATCGAATACGATGAAATGATTGTGCAGCATGCGGATGCTGGGAACTCCAGCGGAGGTCAGCGGCCAGGTTGCATCCAGACTGGCTTCACCACACAGCAGCAGATGATTTTTCGGGTTGGGGAAAATCTCGTGCATGTAGCTGATCAGAATCTGGTTCATGCGGTTCCAGACATTGCGTACATTTTCCGGTACCTGAGTGCGCCTTACCGGACGACCCAGCGGATCCAGTATAACCTTGGATGTGTTGTAAATGATGGAGGCGTCGAATACATTGGAGTGTCCCAGCGCCTTCCGATACATTAACAGGTTTTCATCGTTGCGTAACAGACCGTTGTTATGCTCAAGATCATTCAGGTTTTCTGTGCTGTTGAAAAATTCATTCGGTTTCATACCTTCTGGCACATCCAGTGGAATGGGCCGGAATGGCGTGGTTATTTCTCTTGGTCCGGTGGTCATACAGGGATACTCTGAGCTTTAAAATGTGCATTAGGATACAGCAAAGAGAATGATTTTAGTCTTCAAAAAAACTTGGGTAGATATTCAATAGATGAATCTTACGGCAAACAGTAAAGGAATTTTACTGGCCTTTAGCGGAATCGTCCTGTTGAGCCCCGACAGTCTGTTGATTCGTCTGATTGATACCGATCTGTGGAGCTTGATGTTTCTACGTGGTCTGTTTATGGGTGTTTCATTATTACTGCTCAATTTTGTGCTGCATCGGGGGCAGGCCGTACAGCAGTTTAAGATGCTGGATCGTTATGCCTGGGGCATTATTGTATTGACCGCCATCAGTTCCTTCTTCTTTGTGGCATCGATCCAGACCACAAGTGTTGCGCATACGCTGATTATCGTCGGTTCGACCCCGGTGGTGGCGGCTGTGCTGGCGCTGTATTTTCTGCACGAAAAAGTATCGCAGAATACCTGGATAACCATTTTTATCGTGGTTACAGGTCTGGCGGTGGTGGTTTATGATGATCAGCAAAGTACCTTAAAGGGCGATGTATATGCGTTGATCGCCTGCCTGTTATGGTCGGTAAATTTTTTGCTGGCGCGACTGACACGCATGGCCGATATGGTGGCTTCGATGTGTATCGGTGGTTTTATGATGGCTTTACTCAGTCTGCCACTGGCACAGCTTGATACGGTTTCCATTACTCAGTTGCTACTGAGTCTATTGCTCGGGCTGCTGGTGGGTGTATCGCTGTCACTGATTACATTGGCGCCACGCTATATTCTGGCTGCCGAAGTAGCAGTATTTCTTCCACTGGAGTCTGTTTTTGGTTCGTTGCTGGTGTGGTGGTTAGTGGGAGAATATCCCGGGTCCGTTTCACTGACGGCGGGTCTGGTCATCGTGCTGGCGATTATGCTAAACAGTTACCTGCAAATCAGCAGGTCAACGAAGTGAGTTTTTCTGGGCATGAATTTTTAACAATACAGGTATTTACATGACACAAAAAACACGTACCGAGACAGACAGCATGGGTGAACTACAGGTTCCGCTTGATGCACTGTATCGCGCTCAAACACAGCGTGCGGTAGAAAATTTTCCGCTCAGTGGGATTCCATTGCCGCGCCAGATGATACGTGCACTGGGGCTGATCAAGGTCGCCTGCGCGCGTACAAATCGGCAACTCGGTTTGCTGGATAATCCGATTGCGCGTGCGATCGAGCAGGCGGGGAAGCAGGTGGTGAGTGGTGACGTCGATGCGCATTTTCCGGTCGATATTTTTCAGACCGGTTCAGGCACCAGCAGTAACATGAATGCAAACGAAGTCATCGCCTCGCTGGCGAGTTCGCCAAAGCTTAAGGTGCATCCGAACGATCATGTGAATATGGGACAGAGCTCTAACGATGTGTTTCCTTCGGCCATCCATGTCAGTGCCTGCCTGGCGATTCATGAACAGCTATTGCCTGCGTTGTCACATCTGGAAAAAACCCTCAACCAGAAAGCCGATGAACTGAAGGATGTGGTGAAGACCGGTCGTACTCATCTGATGGATGCGATGCCGCTTACCTTCGGCCAGGAAATTGGCGCCTGGGCGGCACAGATTAAACAGGGGATGTACCGGATTCAATCCAGCCTGACGCGGTTGCAGAAGCTGGCACAGGGCGGCACTGCCGTCGGTACCGGGATCAATGCGCATGCAGAGTTTTCTTTGCGCGTGTGTGCTGAACTCAAGTTGCTGAGCGGGATCCAGTTCGCTCCCAAAGACAATCTGTTTGAAGGCCTGAGTAGCCAGGATTCTGCGGTTGAAATGAGCGGGCAGTTAAAGACGCTGGCGGTGGCATTGATGAAGATATCAAATGACCTGCGCTGGATGAATTCGGGACCGCTCGCCGGCCTCGCAGAGATTTCTCTACCGGCTCTGCAGCCCGGCAGTTCGATCATGCCGGGTAAGGTCAATCCGGTCATTCCTGAAGCCGTTGCGATGGTTTGTGCGCAGGTCATCGGCAATGACAGTACCATTACCATTGCGGGCCAGTCGGGTAATTTTCAGCTGAATGTGATGTTGCCGGTGATCGCCTATAACCTGATTCAGAGCATTGAGCTGCTGGCGAATGCGGCGAAGCTACTGGCGGATAAGGCTATTCATGGGCTGACGGTCAATCACGAACAGATCGAACGGGCGCTATCGGTGAATCCGATACTGGTTACGGCTTTAAATCCGGTCATCGGTTATGAACTGGGGGTGAAAATTGCCAGGGCAGCCTATGCACAGAAAAGACCAGTCTTCGATGTGGCTCGAGAATTATGCGACTTGAGTGAAGAAGAACTGCGGAAATTACTCGATCCAGCCCGTTTGACCCAGGGCGGACCTGGCAAGGGAGGGATCGGCTAGTGTTGTTAACCTACCAGCAGCAGGATCGAAGTAATTTTCCAGAAAGCGAAAACTCTGTGTTTGACCGTGTCATTTACTGGTTTGAGAAAAGTGTGCTGGGGCTGAATTTGTGCCCGTTTGCGGCTAAGCCCTACCGCGAAGGGGGTATCCGTTTCGTGTCAAGCAGTGCCCAGACCGATGTAGATTGCCTGACCGATCTGTTTGACTGTCTAAACCAGCTCGATCAGCAGCCCGATATCGAAACCATGGTGTTGATTTGCCCGCATCATCTACAGGATTTTTCTGACTATAACCAGTTTCTCGATTATTGTGATGCTTTACTCGAGCAACAAGGCTGGAGTGGTATCTATCAGATCGCAAGTTTCCACCCTGACTATCAGTTTGCCGAAAATCTGCCCGATGATCGGGCCAACTGGACTAACCGTTCACCCAGTCCATTGCTGCATTTGATTCGAGAAGCTTCCATCAGCCGGGCAGTGGCTGTTGCGAATAGTGCGGCAATCCCTGCACGCAATATCCAGACGATCGAGGCTTTGTCTGAAGCGCAGATGATTGAAATATTCGGTGCTCATTTGCGCTAAAAAAAACCGGGGAGACACCCGGTTTTTTTGCTTATGCAAGTGACTATAACTAGTTTTTAATCAGCTTCAGAACATCACTGTTTGAGATTAAGGCTATTGGCTGAAAGTTGATGTAACGCGGCATCTTGTTGAGCGTTTCGGTAACCTGAGCCTGGTCATCGAACTGACCGCCGTAGATCAGGTTGTATTGATCTTTATCATCGATGAAGTAAGCCAGCTCCTGGGTAAAGTAGTGATTGTAACGTTGCGCTATTTCAAACAGTTCCTGCTTTTTGGCAACCGTGGCAACCTTGATGGAATACTTGTCAGGATTCAGTTTGACCAGCCATTGTGACCCATGAATGGTATTCTTCGAGCCAAAGTTATACAGTGGTGCGAGATATTGAACGCGCCCATCCAGGCTTTCGACTTCATCGTTCATTGCTTTCATATCCTGCTGGATCAGCTGGGTTTTTTCCTGCAAATCCTGTTGAACCTGATTCAGGTTTTTCTGTAACTCGATGATTTCAGAGTAAAATACCTGCGATGCCATCTGCTCATCCTGCACTCGACTCTCCAGCTGTGTGACCTGTTCGTTGATGACTTCATTATGCTGAACGGTAACCGCCTGTTGCGTATCACGTTGATATTCTGCGTAAAAAAAGATGGCGATCACGGCCAGCAATAACAGTAAACTCGATGCCGCCAGTGCTTTGAAATGCTTTCTCTCCAGACTTGCCAGTGCCAGCAGGGTACGCGTCAGGGAACCGGTTTTGTCACTCAGGGTATCGATCTGTCCCTGTTGTTCGATATTCTGTTGCTGCAGACGCGCGGTATGTAATTCGAGTGCCTCCACATCTCCAGACAGCTTGCTGGTCAGTATATCCAGGGTGTCGGTGGAGTCTTTCAGTGTTTCACTGTCTTCGATCAGTTTGGCAGAAACCGCTTCCAGAGAAGCGGCACGCTTTTCCAGTGCTGCATCGACGCTTTGCATCAGCAGCATTTTTGCTTTCTGGCTATCAATCGCTTTATCAGCGGACTTTATCTTGCTGTCCAGCGTATCATCACGCTGTTGAGTCGACTGAGCGAGTTGCTCTAGTTCAGCGATAATTTTTACTTCCAGTGTAGTAATCGCCTTGCTGTTATCTTTGATGCTTTTGTTCAATTTGGTGCTGATTGTCGATACTTTTTTGGATAAAGTTTCGGCACGCGCAATCAGATCCACATGCTGCTGTCTAAATTCGACATTGACTTCAGTCTGGCTTTGAATAGCTTCATTCAGCGCCTTGCTGGATGATTTTTCGAATGATTTGATCGCGCTGTTGACCGCTTTCAAATCGCTGCTCATCTTATTTGACTGCAGGTTTAATTCCTTAAAGGATGTTTCGATGATTCCTAGCTGCTTATAAGTGTCAGCTACTTTTTCAGACAGTCCTGCTTCCGATGTTGACAGGCGTTCGACATCGGTATTGATCTGTTTGTTGCTGCTATTGATTTTTTTATTCAGTTTGGCAATGGTAGCTTCCAGAGCCGACATCTGTTTATTAATTTCCATCACCTGTTTTTCCTTGCCGTTTTCCTGCAATGGAACCAGATTACCTTTTGCCACAGGGGCATCGCTGACTTTATCCAGCTTTTTATTTTCTTGAGCCATGGTTATTAACCCGTTAGTTAAATTGAATTCGATAATTAGAATATTAGCATAATCTAATATATAATTAAAGGTGAATCACTACAGCCAGCAAGCGTTGTAGGCTACAATCGCGGATCAAATTATTCTGGATCATTAAATTATGCACTTTAGTTTTTCAAGTTTTGGAATGCGTTTTCTTTTTTCAACCATCCTCGTTTTTGCGACCTTCAATCCAGAGGGTTACTCCTATTTCCACTGGGTAAAATCCGTCTTTCCTTCGGTGACCATTGAGCAGGCTTTTGTGGGTGTTTTACTGATTATTGGCTGGGTTATCTACCTGCGCGCCACGTTCAGATCACTCGGCGTGATTGGATTGATGCTGGCCTTCGCCTTCTTTGGTCTGCTGCTGTTCATGTTGATCAAGTGGGGCTGGTTGTCACTGGATGCCACCAGAATGGTAAGCTATGTCATCGAGATTCTGATAGCGGTGGTTCTGGCGGTTGGTATGTCCTGGTCGCATATAAGACGCCGCCTGTCCGGTCAAATGGATATGGATGATGTCGATCAGGATTAAACCGGTTTTCCTTGCTAGTTCTATAAGTTACTTTTAAAATATAATATAACATAATGAAATTAAAGGTAATTTGTGTTTTGTAAAAAATGGAAGTTAACGACTAAACTGTACCCAAATCTACCGTTAACGGCTCCACTTTTAGCGTTGCTGATTTTTTTGTTATCGGCACCGGTTTTAGCCTCTATTTCGCCTGTTGAAAAGCAACGGCTTCTTTTTCAGCAGGCGGAAAATGCGCTGTCCGAAAATGATCTGAAACAGTTTGATGATTTGCTTGCAAAGTTGCATGACTATCCAGTGGTGGCCTACCTGGAATACGATGCCTTAAGTCTCCAGCTTAGCCACACAAACGCTGACGACGTGAAGCTTTTTCTTAACAAACATGACGATTATCCTTTTCGCTACGCCTTACTCAGCAAATGGCTGGATTTACTGGCGTCGCGTAAAGACTGGGCTGGTTATCTGGATTTTTATGACGGCCGAAGTGCGACACGCTACAAATGTCTGGCCTTAACCGCCAGACTGGAGGTCGGTCAGATCGCTGATATCAATCAGGATATCGAAAAGCTGTGGTTGACCGGATATTCACAGCCTGACGAGTGTGATATTCCATTCCAGCATTTTCTGCAAACCGGCGATGATGTATACGCTAGCGTGTGGACCCGAATCGAAAAAGCGTTTGAGGCGAGGCGACCTACGCTATCAACGTATCTGGCCAGAAATCTTTCGGCTGATGACCGTAAGCTGGTCGATGAATGGTATCAGGCACATCGGCATCCGCAACAGCGCCTGAGTGTACTGGCTGATTTCCCGGATACATTGATCAATCGAAAGATTATTGTGCATGCTATTCAGCGTTTGGCCCGTAAAAACAGCCTGCAAGCCAAACAGTACTGGGATCAGACTCGTGATTCTTTCCAGTTTTCAGCGCAGCAGGTCGCGCAAATCAATAAGCGCATCGCGCTTTCAGCCGCTTATCAGCATAAGGCTGAGTCAAAAGAGTTACTGGAGCAACTTCCCGTTGAACAAAAATCAGACAATGCGCATCTGTGGTTAGCCCGGATTTATTTGCGGGATGAAGACTGGATCGGACTGATTAAAACGATCGAAGTCATGCCTGAGCACCTGCAGAAAGAGTCCGAGTGGGTTTACTGGCAGGCACGTGCGTATGACAAGGTTGGACATCATGTGAAAGCGACCGAAACCTACCGCGGCCTGGCACAGAAAGGCAGCTACTACGGATTTCTGGCGGCTGATCGGATTGCGGTTAGCTATCAGATCAATCAGCAGCAGGCGGCAGATGAGGCTTCCTTTGATGAAAACTTGCTGCTGGCAAAAAGTGATCATCTGCTGCGCGCACGTGAGTTATTTTTCCTGAATCGATTACTCGATGCCCGGCGTGAGTGGTTTCAGGGAATCCGTAAGCTCAGTCAGCTGGAAATTCGTCAGGCGGCGAGTATGGCATCTAACTGGAAGTGGCATGATAACGCGATCAAGACCGTTGCGAAAACCAGTCATCGAACTGATTACGACCTGCGCTTCCCCATGCCTTACCGCCAACTGATGGTCGAAAACGTGGAGCAAAATGGGCTGGATTTGTCCGTCATCTATGGCGTAATGCGCAGGGAAAGTCTGTTCGATCCGCTGGCAAAATCCAAAGTGGGCGCGCTTGGCCTTATGCAGCTGATGCCTTCTACGGCGCGCCATGTGGCCAAATCACTAGGCCTTAAAAAACCGGTTCAGTCTGATATTCTGAATATCGACAATAATATCCGCCTCGGCACCAGTTATTTTAAATCGGTACTGAAACGTTTCGATGATAATGTTTCTCTGGCGACAGCAGCCTATAATGCCGGCCCTGGAAACGTAAAAAAATGGTTGCCCGAAAAAGAGTCATTACCGGCCGATTTATGGGTTGAAACAGTGCCTTTTAAAGAGACCAGAAATTATATTCAGGCCGTGTTAGCGTATGCAACAATTTTTGATAAGCATCTGGGTAAAGAGGTCAATATCTCTAGCAGAATGGCGGATGTAAAGCCTGAGTATTGAGCTGAAAATGGTTTTACACAAAAACGAATTTAGCGGTTAACTGCATCCATACTTTTAATGAGGGGCTGAACATGAAAAAGGGAATTGGCATACTATCCATTATCATACTTTTAACGCTACTATCCGCCTGTGCGGTACATCAGACCCGCACCAAAAGTAGTGTTGTTGATTACCTTTATCCCAAAACAGATACCATCGTGCAGCCATCTGTTCCAGTATTAAAGATTCCGGTTAGTGTCGGTATTGCGTTTGTTCCTGAGCAGGGTGTGCGAACAAATCAACCTGGACTATGGCCAGGACTGGGAAATTCAGGGATAACGGAATCGCAAAAAAATGAACTACTTGAAAAGGTCGCTGAAAATTTCCGTAAATATGAATTTGTCGGGAGTATCGAGGTCATTCCATCCGCCTATCTGACCGCTGAAGGCAGTTTCTCCAATCTGGAACAGATTAAAACGATGTACAACATCGATGTGATTGCGCTGGTTTCTTATGATCAGGTTCAGTTTACCGATGAAGGTCTGCTTTCCCTGACTTACTGGACGGTGGTAGGTGCTTATGTTGTAAATGGCGAAAAAAATGATACCAGCACTATGTTAGACACCGTCGTGATGGATATTAACAGTCGTAAAATGCTGTTTAGAGCTCCGGGAACCAGTGATATAAAAGGCTCTTCCACGCTGATAAACTTATCTGAAAAACTAAGGATTGACCGCTTAAGTGGCTTCGCCGAAGCGACGGATAAGATGATCGTCAATCTGGATGAACAACTGGCGAGCTTTAAAGAAAAAATTAAAGCTAAACCCGAACAGGTGAAAATTACCTACAGTCCCGGTTACTCGGGATCTGGCGGTGGCGGCGGTGGAATTCTTAGTATGACCGATATCAGCGCTTTACTGTTATTGCTGTTGCTATCTTCCCACAGGAAAATGAATTTCAGCCGTAATCTGTCCAGGCTCGGATAAATGAACAGGGAGAATCTGCTGTTATATAACTCGTTCGCTTTTATGGTGGCCCTGAGCAATTTCAGGGCTATTGCTTTAACTGTAGTTCTACTCTTCCCGTTGATGGGGTCAGGATTAGCGCTTATTGCGCAGTTTCCGCTACAGATATTTCTTTTTATTCTGTTATCGCAAATAAGCCTGCTGACTTATTTGCTGATCACAGCAAATAGCAACAAACCTCATACCGTCAATCCAGAAATCCGATCTACCATTGGTAAGGGCTTTGGTTCTGCCTTTTTAGGTTCTGGCATGGCATCTACATTCACTTCACAAAATAAGGTAATTCATCATGGAAAATAAAAGTACTAATGTTGTCTGGCATAACGCTACCGTGACACGTACACGTCGTGAACAGAAAAATAACCACAAGGGAGCCTTATTCTGGTTCACCGGATTTTCCGGTTCTGGAAAATCAACTCTGGCGCATGCGGTGGAAGAACGTCTATATCTGAATGGTTATAATACTTACGTACTGGATGGAGACAATGTCAGGCATGGTTTATGTGCGGATCTGGCTTTTTCGGATAACGACAGGAAAGAAAATATCCGCCGTATTAGCCATATGAGTAATCTGTTTGTGCAGGCAGGGGTGATCGTGCTCACTGCTTTCATTTCGCCTTTTAGAGTTGATCGTGACAATGCCCGAAAAATAGCGGGTAAAGACTTCCATGAAATTTTCTGTAATTGCAGCCTCGATGTATGTGAGACCAGAGATGTAAAAGGCCTCTATAAAAAAGCCAGAGCCGGACAGATCCCCTTTTTTACCGGCATAGATTCACCTTACGAAGCACCGGAACATGCGGAACTGGTGACTAACACCGACGCCAATCTTGAGCAGTCTATCGATCAGGTTTATGACTACATCATGTCGAACGTGAAAGTATGAGCTGTTAATTTTACGGTTTCTTTATTCTCATGGGATCTCCTGCCTGGGGGCGCACTGAAAAGCCTCATTCAAATCGCAAAGACTGGGATAACATCAAACAGATGTTCCCGTTCATCTGGACCTATCGTGGGCGTGTATTATTGGCGCTGGCCAGTCTTATTATTTCAAAACTGGCGATGGTCGGCGTTCCCATTACGCTTAAATATATTGTTGATTCGCTGGATGGGAGCACCGGTCAGACCGTCGCTTTACCGATAGCACTCCTATTAGCCTATGGCATTTTACGATTTGTTAATTCAGGCTTTAACGAGTTAAGGGATGTTATTTTTGCGCGCGTGCGCTATCACGCAATGCGTGAATTATCGGTTGCTGCCTTACAGCATCTGCATGATCTCTCCTTGCGCTTTCATCTTGAGCGTAATACCGGTGCTATTTCGCGTGATCTGGAACGGGGGGCACAGAGTTTCAGTTCGATTTTAAACTATCTGGTGTTCAGTATTGTGCCAACCATTGCTGAATTCCTGCTGGTTGCGAGTATTCTGTTCGGTCAATACGATGTGCAGTTTGCTGTCACAGTATTCACTACGGTACTGTTTTATGTGCTATTCACTTTTCTGGTTACCGAATGGCGTATGCACCACCGGCATGAAATGAACGCTCTCGATTCCAGTGCCAATGGTAAGGCTATGGACAGTCTGATGAATTATGAAACAGTAAAGTACTTCAATAACGAACGGCATGAAATCGATCGTTATAAAAAAACCATGACAGGCTGGGAGGATGCGGCCGTTAAAAGCCAGACTACTATGTCAACCCTGAATTTTGGACAGGGTGCGATTATTGCGGTCGGTGTGACCATCGTTATGTTGTATGCGGCTCATGGTGTGGAGCAGGGGCAATTGTCGATCGGTGATCTAGTACTGATTAATACGATGATGCTACAACTGTTCTTACCACTGGGTTTTCTTGGTATCGTTTATCGTTCATTAAAGTATGCTATGGCCGATATGGATATGGTGGTGAAGCTATTGAAAAAGCCTCTCGAAATTACCGATAGTCCGGCGGCTACTGAGCTTATTATCGATTCTGCCACCGTAGAGTTTGATCATGCCTGCTTTTCCTATAATGACGATCGTCAAATACTACAGGATGTCAGCTTCAAGATTCCAGCAGGGAAGAAGTTTGCCGTAGTTGGACCTTCGGGAGCTGGCAAGTCAACGTTAGCAAGACTGATCTTCAGGTTTTACGACACTACGTCTGGTCAGATTAAAATCAGTGGCCAGTCTATCCAGTCGGTTACACAACATAGCCTGCGAAAGCAGATAGGCATAGTTCCTCAGGATACTGTATTGTTTAACGAAAGTATTTTTTACAACATCCAATATGCACGGCCTGCGGCAACTGCCGATCAGGTTGTAGAGGTCTGTAAACTGGCTGATATCCATGATTTCATTGCCAGTCTCCCGGAAGGCTATGACACCGTTGTTGGTGAACGAGGGTTGAAATTATCCGGAGGAGAAAAGCAGCGGGTATCGATTGCTCGCGTGTTATTGAAAAATCCACCGATACTGGTGTTCGATGAGGCGACCTCAAGCCTGGATAGCAAGTCCGAGAAAAACATT
>JACNJF010000014.1 GCA_014382695.1 Gammaproteobacteria bacterium
AGTAAATTTATAAGCCTGAAGGATTATTTTTCAGGTGTAACTCGAATACCGTATTCGGTTGAGGCCTAACTGGATGATCGGGGTTTCGAGTGTTGACGGTATTTTTCGGCATACATGGCGCTATCAGCCTTGCTCAGTAATTGCCCGGCATCACTCGCGTCGATGGGGTAGATCGCTGAACCGATGCTGGCACTGATGTGAATCTGATGTTGATCAATCTGGATGGGTCTGGTTAAAGCATCTGCGATCTTATCCATCATATTGCTGACCACGTTTTGATCACTCAGGTTGATCATGATGACGGTAAACTCGTCGCCGCCCAGTCTGGCGACCGTATCTTCCTGACGCAGCGCGCTTTGCAGACGAATCCCAACCACTTTTAAAACGGCGTCACCGATGGCATGCCCCAGGGTATCGTTAACCGGTTTAAAGTCATTCAGATCCAGATACAGCAGGCCAACTTTGCTGTGGTTACGCTGTGCCTGCACGATGGCCTGCTGCAGCCGGTCATTAAACAGGACACGATTGGGTAAGCCCGTGAGTACATCATGACTGGCCAGATGCCGGCTTGCCTGCTCCGCCTGCTTTAGTTTGGTGACATCTATCCCCGAGTTGAGACAACTGATTGCCGTACCCTGCAAGTTTCTCTTGATCGTATTATGCCAGGACAGATGACACTGCTTCCCGGCCCGGGAAACAATGCTGTATTCTTCATATTCATTGACGTCAGCGCTGCCTGCGAAGATCGCTCTGTGGCGGGTATACAGTTCATCCCTGACACCTTCGTGCACCATCGTTTCGAACCAGTTGCATCCGATTATATCCTGCTGTGTGGTATCCAGAATCTCAGCGCCCCGGCGATTGATCATGGTAACTATACCTGCGGCGTCGAGAGCAATAATCATAGCCTGGGAAATACTCAGGAATTCCTCTGCCCGCTCTTTTGCATCTGCCAGAAAACTTTCCAGCAATTTATAGTTGGTATTGTCGAGGATGGTGCCGGTCATACTGGTCGGCTGATCCAGTTGATTGTAATGAACCCTGCCCTGAGCATCGATATAGCGTAACTGGCCTGAGGGCAGTACGATGCGGAAATGCATATTGAACGGGGCGTGCTGTTTCAGGGCATTATTGATGGCCGTCTCGACCGCCACTAAATCATCCGGATGTAGCGCCTTTAGAAAAGATTCATAGGACGGTGTGATCTGATTAGGCTGGTAGCCGAAGATACGGAATTGCTGATCGGACCAGGTCTCACTGCCATCCTCGATATTCCATTGCCAGCTTCCCATATTGGCAATTTGCTGAGCTTCATTAAGGCTGTCGACAGCCATTTCCAGACGACGGATTAATGGCCGGGAAATACGTAAGGCGATGATGGAGCCGAGCAGGATGATGAGCAGCGCGCCAGCACCACCTAAGATGGTCTGACGTATCAGCGGTGTACGAATTTCCGCCAGGTCAATCTTGGCGACCAGACCGAGTCCCAGTTCGGCTAGCGGGACGTGAGCGGCCAGCACCTGAATGTTACGGTAGTCGGGTCCGATCAGGACGCCAGTTTCCCCGGCCATGGCTCGACGCATGGGTTCTGCAGCGCCGGGAATGAGATTCTGTGTGGAGTTCTGGCTGAGTAGAAAAGTGATGTTTTCATCGGCCTGTCGCGCGAGAACGATGGTTCCCGTTTTTCCAAACTGACTCGACCGCCCAAGCTCTTCAGCAATTTCGGTGATCGTTTTATGGTTATTGAGCGAGCTATTTTGCTGATTTTCAAAACGGGTCATGGCCTGGATCAGCGTGGCCTAGTTGCGGGCAATACTTTCCAGCCATTCGCTTTGTTGGTCAATAGCCTGAAGGTATAGCGCCCATCCCATCACCATTGTTGCCAGTGTAGCAACACTGACAGTAAGGGCGAGCAGGGTCAGCAACTGGTTTCGCTCGGTTCGGGGCTTAAAGGGCATGGCTAAATTATAGGTGCTAATAATGCCTGATGGGCGATGAATTTTGAAACCACTAAATAGACCTGCGTCCGGGGCTCGATCATGCGGGCAAAGGGGATAAAATAAAGGGTTCTGTCGCGTGCGGGAGAGTCCGCATGGCGTACTGTTGTTGCCGGGTGAACGCTGTTAGCATGGCTGCTGGATTAGAGGTGAATTGAGAGTGAAATACCGTATAGAGATCATCAGGTCTGAACATGATGCGGCGCTAAGCCGGGTCATCAAAACTGTTGGCGCTGAATTTAACGCGATCGGGGATGGCTTCGGGCCATCCGATGCGGAAGTGCTGACTATGAGTCGCTACTATTCGGATGCGCAAAACAGTCGCTATCTGGTTGGCCTGGTAAATGATCAGGTGGTGGGAGGCTGTGGCATCGCCCCTTTCAACCAGAGCCGGACCGTCTGCGAGCTGCGTAAACTGTTCTTATTGCCCGAGAGCAGAGGGCATCAACTGGGGCGGGCGCTGACTCAGAGCTGTCTTGAATATGCTCGGTCTAGCGGTTACGATCAGTGCTATCTGGAAACCATCGCCAGTATGCAAGGGGCAATCGCGCTGTATCAGAAGCTTGGTTTTAGGCGGCTGGACCATTCCTTCGAAGGCAGTATTCATTGCGCCTGTAATGTGTGGATGATAAAGGATTTATAACCGACCGCAGTAAAGCATGCCAGACCCGAAGCCCGCCATCAGAGCAGGGCAATGACAATTGCATATAACAATCACCAACATGAGGACTACATAATGGATCAGAAAAAAGTATTTGATTACAGCGGGGAACAGGTTGATGTGCACTGGGATAGTCGGCTATGTATACATATCGGAGAATGCGGCCATTCAGAAGGTGATCTGTTTGAAACCGGGCGTGACCCCTGGTGTATACCGGATACCGCAACGATTGAGGATGTCGCGGAAGTCTGCGCGCGCTGTCCGAGTGGTGCACTCACCTATACCGTGAAAAACGCTAATAAGGCGCCGCAGATATCGGCAAATTCGGTACAGGTGACCTACAATGGCCCGCTGTATGTACTGGGCGATCTGAATATTGGGGGGGCTGCGCAAGACATGCCGGGTACCCGATATCGCGCCGCGCTGTGTCGATGCGGGCTGTCAGCCAATAAGCCTTTCTGTGATAACAGTCATCTGAAGAAGCCGTTTGAAGATTTTGGCGCCGTCGGGCAAAAGGGCCCGGGGTTTTCATCCGCGTCGAGCATGCTGAATATTACTCCGGCGAAGGATGGGCCGCTGCTGTTGCGTGGCAGTGTTTCCATTACCAGTGGCAGTGGGCGGGTTGCCTGGCAGGGCGAAGAGACTGCTTTATGCCGCTGCGGTGCCTCCAGCAATAAACCCTTTTGCGATGGTTCACATCTCCAGGTCGGGTTTAAATCAGACTGAATCATGCGCAGGGCTTCGCTTCTGGCTACGACCAAATCGCCCTGATTCAGGGCGATTTTGCATTTCGACGGCTAAATACAAAAAAATAGTCATGATTAGTTA
>JACNJF010000057.1 GCA_014382695.1 Gammaproteobacteria bacterium
AAAAATTCGAACCACCAAACTGGAGAGGAAGTGAGCATGCTGAGTCAAATACGCTCAAAGCAGCATAAAGTAACGAAAAGCGAGAGCAGTTGGAATGAAAATCAACCTGAGGAAAACAGGTTGATTGGATTGCTACGCTCTAAACTCTAGGATTAAATCTGTTGATCTAATTTAAGCGATTTCGACTTCAAACCGACAGCCGATTCCATGCATCCAGCGCCGCAACCTTGTAGGCTTCTGCCAGTGTCGGGTAATTGAAGACAGACTGAATAAAGTAATCCAGCGTGCCTCCCAAAGCGATGACGGCCTGGCCGATATGCACCAGCTCGGTAGCCCCTTCGCCCACGATATGGACACCCAGTAAGCGCCGGTCATCCAGCGCAAACAGCATTTTCAGCTTGCCCTCACGTAAGCCCATGATCTGGCCACGCGCCGTTTCACGAAAACGTGCGGTACCCACCTCGTACGGAATATTCTGTTGCTGACATTGCTGCTCGGTGATGCCTACCATGCTAATTTCAGGGACAGAGTAAATTCCATACGGAAAAAGATGGGTCTGAACCGGGCAATTGAGTGCAAATGCATCACAGGCAGCCACCCTGCCCTGTTCCATCGAGGTTGAGGCAAGACTCGGAAATCCGATCACATCGCCGGCTGCATAGATATGACTTTGCTCGGTCTGGTATTGACCATTCACCTTGATGCGGCCGCGCTTATCCGCACACAGCCCGGCTTTTTCGAGCTGTAGATCCTCCGTTACACCCTGCCGACCAGCGGCGAATAATACGGTATCACTGCAAACCTGCTTGCCGCTTTTAAGTCGGGTAATGACCTTTCCATCTTCTCTTTTCTGAATACTTTCAACCTGCTCATTTAACCTGAGGGTGACTTCTGAATCTCGCAGGTGATGGGTAAATTCTTCGATAATTTCCTTATCTACAAAATCGAGTATCTCTTCCTTATCATCGATGATGGTAACCTCGGTATCCAGAGCATTATAGATCGTTGCATACTCTATGCCGATGACACCGGCACCTACCACCAGTAGTGAGTGAGGAATACGTTTAAGCTTTAAAATTTCATCACTGTCAATGATACTCTCACCATCAAAAGGAATATGATCCGGACGATGCGGACGAGTACCCACACCGATCAGAAATTTATCGGCGCTAAACTCTTCTTCTGTTTGATCACAGGACTGTTCAACGATGACCGTATGCTTATCTTTAAAACGTGCTTTACCGATGATGGTAGTGATTTTATTGCGCTTCAACTGATGCTGCAGGATTTCAACTTCATATCCCAGTGTCTGACTCAGCCGGTGATGCAAATCGAGATGGGTAATATCCTGTTTGACCTTATAACTCAACCCATAGAAACCGCGTTGGCGCCAGCCGGTTAAATACAGCACCGTTTCACGTAATGTTTTACTGGGTATAGTGCCTGAGTGAACAGAGACGCCACCCACCTGCTGGTTTTTTTCGATCATCAAAACCGACTTACCCAATTTGGAAGCCTGAATTGCTGCTGATTTGCCGGCAGGCCCGCTGCCAATTACGATAAGATCAAAGTGTCTGGTCATGATTATATTTATAAGACGGTAAACAAGTCGGCAATCATAACTTTAATGTAAATTTATCTCATCATTTATTCCTTTTATAGTTCGTATTATGGGGCTATTGGCTTTCAGTGCCGCCGGTAGATTTTCGATCGACTCAGTAGCTTTGACAGTATTCGCGTATGAGCCATAAAGTACGCCGTATAGCGCTCTGCCTTTTTTTGTGAAGCGGTAAATTTTTATTTCATCCAGGTCGATGTTTTCAGACTCCAGTTCCTGCAGATATCGATTTAGCGACTGCTCGGGATTTTTGTTAACATCGAGCGACATAATCTGAATAGAAGAGGCATGATCATTGGAACTGGCTAACCAGCGCAGAGTGGCCTGTATACGCTGTTGCAGGTTGGACTGGGCTGGCTGTACCTTTTCGGTTGCTGAAGCCTTTTCGGTTAATCCAACTGACTGTTCAACTGCAGGTGCATTAGGTTCCGGAAGTTTACTGGACGGACTATCAAAATTATCTACAATCGGTTCTACATCCGTTGCCACAACCGACTGTAATGGTACGGGTCGTGGCGGAGATGGCACAGTGGCACTATTATTCTGAAGTGGACTTTCGGTTACAGGCTGATTATCCAAGTTTTCACTCAGGCTCTGACCGGAGCGGATCATGCTGTGAGTGAACCAATAACCGCCAGTTAGCATCACTATCAGCGCCAGCACAGACGTTGCGATAGCCCAGGCCGGGGTGAAGCTTCCCTGTAAAACAGGTTCTGTGCAGCTAATTTCACCCCTGTGGTGCTGGATAAACAGCCTAAGATTCGAATATACACCACCCGTTAATGCCAGCTGTTTTTTCATTTCCCCGGATAGCAGTGCAGAGTGTCCGGGGTTCTTACAGCAAGTAGCCCGAATGTACTCAAGCTGCTCTGGATAATCCAGCGCACACAGCTCGGCGCTTCCAATCGTCAGATGGCTAGATTCAGAAAGTGCTATAAACGGTTGCAGGCTATCGGTCTGCGCACTGAATATCAGGCTTAACCCTTTATCCATCGCATGGAGCGAGTAGAAGCTGAAAATTTCACGTTGCGTTTGGGAGCTGGCAAAATCAAACTGATCAATGATCAGGCCGCTCTGCGGTTTTAAGCTGCGCAAAATTTCTTTCAAAAAAGATTGTTCTGTGTAAGTCGTTTCTGAGCCCGAGAAAACGATACTATTTTCAGCCTCGAAGCGCACCAGAACCAGCTCGAACCGATCATGGTAAGTGGCGTAAAATTGCTCCAGGAATCGTGACTTGCCGACGCCTCTGACACCACTGATCAGACTCACAGAGCTACCCTGAGAGACTCGACGCACAAGATCTTCCATAATATTTGCAGAGTTGCGGGTTAGAAAAAAAGAATTTCGGGAAGGAGCAGTGTTATGCATTTAACAGTCTGATGTTATTATAAAACGACAGTTTTAGACTATAGCAATTAAATCAACCCAGCCAAAGGCTTTCACAAAATACGGTTAAGCTTATGTCCAATCAACAACTACTCATTGCCCTGGAGCATTTGATTCCAGCAATCAGCGATAAAATACTTTCGCGTTATTTTCAAAATACTACCGCGCAACGCAAAGCGGATGGCAGCATTGTAACCGAGGCTGATCTGGCAATGCAGCAGGAAATCACCCGTGAATTGCTCAAAATCACTCCGCAGATCAGTATGATTTCGGAAGAAATGTCAGCGCAGCAACAGTTAAAGGTGGTCACAGAATGCGATAGCTACTGGTGTCTTGATCCTGTCGACGGCACCAATAACTTTCATCACGGGGTGCCGTTATTTGCCGTATCCCTCGCGCTGATTAAAAACCGGGAACTTGCACTTGGACTGGTTTATGACCCAATCAGAA
>JACNJF010000013.1 GCA_014382695.1 Gammaproteobacteria bacterium
TTATATTTTGCACGTAAGGACAAGTTTTCTTCTCTCACAAAAACACCTTTTTACTCGTTAAAACACAAGGACCTTATTGGCATTCAGCGTATGCTCGGCAAGTACCGGCATCGTACTGCGTACGGCACCTTCCACAAGTTCATCGTCGGTAAGACCACGGGCATCCATACAGGTACCGCACGCCAGAACCTCACCATTACGGATGATGGATTTGAGCATTAGCTCGATATTGTAAAAGCCCTGAGGTAATTTCTGGCCACGTTTAGCACAGACTACGGCATCAGCCATTAGAAATACGGCGACATGGGAATCTTTGTTGCTTAAAGCCTTTGCAAGTCGCAGCCCGTTATAGCTACGCTCAGTACCATAAGGCGGGTCATTCAGAATGATCAGAATATTTTTCATCTTTTAACTCCATAGATAGTTAGTTAACTCAAGCGGTCGCTTGATCTTTTACCGTCTTTAGTCAGTGAATTACAGGCAAGTTCGACTCTCTCCAACTGGTCATTCCTCCACGTACCACATGTATATCGTGGAAGCCCTGTGCTGCAAGCAATAGAGCTGCTTTGGCTGAACGTTTATCTGTCCTGCATACAATCACAACAGGTCGTTCTATGTATTCAGATAATTCATTCATTCGATCCGGCAGTTCTTCGACGGCAATGTTGAGCGCTGATTCGATATGACCCTGTTCACCAATGAAGTCTTCAGCCGTGCGCACGTCGAGAACCAGGGCGCTATTACTATCGATACGTCTTTTAAGTTCTGGAATATCGATTGTTGGTCCACGTCGAATGTTACCGATGATGCGTGGCAGGAAAGCCACCACAGCAAGTAACGCAAAGGCAATCAGCACCTTCTGGATTAATCCTTCACCGCCTCCAATGGCTTCACGCCCGGCATAACCAAACCATGTATAAGCAATAGCACCCGGTAGCATGAAAATGCCGGTCGCGATCAGGTAATGCAGGAACCGTATCTTGGTCAAACCCAGTGCGTAATTAAGCAGGTTAAACGGGAACAGCGGCACCAGCCTGACAAAGGCAACAAAACGCCAGCCTTCACCTTCGACACCGTTAATTAGCTGCTTGACCCTGCCTCCTGCTTTGTCTGCAATCCAGTCTGAGGCCAGGTATCGTGAGATCAAAAAGGCCAGTGCTGCGCCGAGGATTGCGCCGGACAGGTTTAACAGTGTACCGAGTACAGGGCCAAACATGGCACCTCCGGCTAGCGTGATGACGGAACCGGGCAAAAACAACACCGTGACCAGCGCGTAAACCAGTATGAATACAATCGGCGCCAGTACACCTGCATCACTAATCCAGGCTTCGAGTGCAGCGGCATCGAATTGATCTCGGTATACAATCGCAAGCGTCACACCAACGATTAATCCAGGTGCTAATAGGAGACGGATAAGGCGATTATTATTCATTGTTATCACTCGCTGGATCCCAATTACGCCGGTTAATCGCATAACTGTTTATTTTGCCAATAAAGGGCAATTGCAACATACCGTGCAGCCATGAAACCTGCTTTGGATCGTTATAAGTATGAATACCGATGATCATATTTTCGTGGCCGCCACGCGGTTGAGCACGATAGGTACCAAACAGCCGATCCCACCACGGTAGACTGAAGCCGAAATTACTGTTGGTTTCATCGTCTTCTACGGAATGGTGAACTCGGTGCATATCAGGTGTCACTAAAAGCAGGCGTAACCATTGATCAACTAACAGATTCAAACGAACATTACTGTGGTTAAACATGGCAGTTGCATTTAGCATCACTTCAAAAATTACCACGGCAACCAGTGACGGTCCGAGCAGAATAATCGTGGCAAATTTGATTAACATGGATAGAATAATTTCGATGGGATGAAAGCGTGAACCCGTGGTGACATCAAAATCCGGGTCGGCATGATGCACGCGATGCAGTCGCCACAGAACAGGAATCGCATGCACCATGACATGCTGCAAATAGATAATAAAATCCATCGCCACCACGGAGGCGATAACCGCGACCACGGGTGGCACAGCATAATAATTCAATAGCCCCCAACCCTGCTCACTGGCAAACATGGCCATACCCACTGCAGCGGCAGGAAACAACAAGCGCAGAATAAAGCTGTTAATAAAAACCAGGCCCAAATTATTTGTCCAGCGCAGGACTTTAGAAACCGTCAGTGCACGACGCGGTGCAACAAACTCCCAGATTGCCATCACTGCAAAGATTCCCAGAAAAAAACTCAGCCGAATGACGACCTCGTTGCTCATAATAAACGTATTGATATCCATCATAGATTCTCGCGCTTCTTCATTTATCAGTGGCCTGCTTGTATTGTGGGCTTAACTGGTTATGGTATACTTACCGCACTAAATTATTATTCAATAGATTAATTGATTACTAGAATAGTGGAATTATGATTGATGTCAAGCCTGGAGAGAATGAAACATGGCCTTTAAACATGATCTGTTTGCTCAGTTTGCACGGGTAGGAAAAGCCCTTAGCAACGGCAATCGTCTGGAGTTGCTGGAATATCTGGCGCAGGGTGAGCGTAGCGTTGAGCAGCTCAGTACAGTGGCCGGTCTAACGGTGGCAAATACTTCCCAGCATCTACAACAGTTGCGCCATGCAGGTATGGTCACGTCCCGCAAAGAAGGCTTGAAGGTTTATTACCGCATAAGCGGCGATGACATCATTATCCTGCTGGATGCATTACGTTCCGTTGCTGAGCGTCATGTGACAGATGTGCAGTATCTGGTAAACACCTATTTGACGGTGAAAGATAACCTTGAGCCAATACCACGTGCAGAATTACTGGAACGTGCACGCGATGGGCTAATCACTGTACTCGATGTACGCCCAGCGGAAGAATACGCATCGGGACACGTATCTGGCGCTGTTAATGTTCCGCTAAAAGATCTGGAAAAATGGATTAAAAAGCTGGACAAAAATCAGGAAATTGTCGCTTACTGCCGAGGTCCTCACTGTGTACTCGCATTTGATGCAGTTGCCCGTTTGCGAGAAAAAGGAATTAAAGCCCGACGCATGGAAGATGGTTACCCTGAATGGAAAACGGCTGGTCTTCCTGTTGAGGAAAGCCATTCAGGCACATAAACTTTCCAAAGGATCAAGGGGGCAGACTCCTTGTAATATTTCTGAGGTCATACAGTCAACGATTGAGACGCTCTTCTGTACTCGAAATGGAGTCACTGAATTTCTGGTATGGTTTAGGGCTATCATCCCCCTTCAGACTATGGGAAATGACCGCTAAGTCCATCAACTTGCCGGTCGCATAGCCAACCGTGAACGACTCCAAATGGCACGCTGGAGTAATTTAAGACTGCTTTCAGGAACGTCTCCTATCGATGGGCTGCCACAGAGGCCCGTCACTCAAAAACTGGATTCCTCAATGGCGGCTTTGTCGCAACCTGAGACGAAAGAT